>JAPKHB010000288.1 GCA_026647295.1 Planctomycetota bacterium
GGGCACGCTCATCCTCCTCGTGCCCGCCAACTACGGGGCGTTCGGGGCCCAGTCGCGGCTCATCGAGACCGCCAACTCGCTGGCGGCGGCCCTCGCGGGGGCGCGCGAACAGGCGATCCTGGACGCCTACCAGGTGACGCTGCAACTGGGGACCTTCCGCGACGACGAGGGCGAGTGGCGCCAGGGCTGGCGCTACGAGTTCACCAACATCCCGCCGGTGCGCACGGGCGTCGGCGAGGAGACCGAGTCCACGCGCGAGGAGAACCTACGGTTGCGCGCGATGGAGCGGGAGTGGATGTACACCGACTGGCGCCCGCTCGCGGGCGGCGTGCAGATCGTGGGCGTGAGCGAGGAGAAGGGCGCCTGGCAGAAGTTGCCCGAGGGCGGCCGCCCGCTCACCGTGCGCTTCTTCGCCGACGGCGTGGTGGAGACCGGCGTCGCCGTGCGCCTGGAGAGCGACGACCTGGACGTGGCCAAGGAGTTCCGCACGATGACCGTCCTGGTCAACGCGCTCACCGCCGAGCCGTCCGTCCTGGAGGGCGAACACGAGTTGCCCGAGCAGCTCCCGGCGACGGACTTCGGCACATGAGCCGCCGGCCGTCGGGCTTCACGCTGCTGGAGGTGATGTGCGCCTTCGTGCTGATGGCCACGCTGATCTCGTTCGTCGTGGAGATCTGGCACGAGAGCATGGACAAGGCCGGCCGCGCCGCCGACACCCGCGAGATCCGCGAGGTGAGCGACACGGTGTTCGGGCGCATCCTCTTCGAGCACCAGGTGGGCAAGTTCCGCGACGGGGACGGAGGGACGCTCGACGGCCTCTACGGCCAGTGGGCGCGCCTGTCCTCCCAGGACCGCGAACGCTACGAGCGCTATGAGTGGCGCCTGGAGATCCGGGCGGTGCAGGCCGCCGGCCAGGCCCCCGAGGGCTCGGACGCCGAGCCCCTGACGGGGGACGCGCCGGGCGAACTGGACGCGCCGTCCGGGAGCGCCCCGCCGGACGCGGAGGAGGCGCCGGTTGGAGGGGAGTTGCTCGAACGCATCACGCTGCGCATCCGCTACCAACCCGAGTTCCGCACGTCCGGCGACCCGGACGAGGACCTGATCGTCCTGTCGCGCCTGATGCCCCCGCCGCCGGACCTGGCCGGGGCCGGCGCGCGCCCGCCGGCGGGAGGGTCCCGGTGAGCCCCGCCCCGCGCCGCGGTCCCGGGCCGGCCGCCGGCTTCACGCTGCTCGAACTCACGATCACCATCACCCTCACGGGGGTGATCGTGGCGCTGATGACGCAGATCATCTCCCACACCATCCGCGGCCGGGACATGGCCTACAAGGCCCTGCAACGGCCCAAGATCGAGAACGCGATCCTGGGCCAGATCGTGCAGGACCTGCGCTACGCGTGGATGGGCGGCCTTTCGGGCGACGCGGGCTTCCTGGGCAAGGCCCGGCAGATGGCCGGGATGGACGCCGACACGATCGCCTTCGTCACGGCCCGCCGCACGCGCACCGTGGGCGCGGAGGACGATGGCGCCCGGCGGGGGGAGGAGCCCGAAAGCCCCCTCACCGAGACCGGCTACGCCTGCCGCGTGAACCCGGACAACCCCCGCTGGCTCGAACTGTGGCGCCGCGAGGACTACTTCGTGGACGGCAACCCCACCGAGGGGGGACGTTACACCCGCGTCTACGACAAGATCCGCGCCTTCCGCCTGCGCTACTTCCCGATCCCCGAAGAGCACACCGGGGAGGGCGAAGGGCTCGAGGAGTGGGACTCGCGCCTCAAGAAGGGCATGCCCTACGCGATCCTGCTCAAGATCGAGTTCGACACCGACGAGCCCCGGGACAAGTTCGAGGAGGAGCGCCCCCCGGAGTTGATCTACCGGCTGATCCTCCTGCGCCCGGCCTACAACCTCCCCCAGGGCCCGGCGGGCGCGCCCGGCGGCACCCCCCCTGGCAGCCCGCCGGCGGGCGGGCCCCCGCCGGGGGGGTAGGCCCCGGGGAGGGAGGTAGGCGCCGGGCGCGCCCGCGCCGGCGGGGCGCCGGGGGGCCGGCAGCGGCCCGGGCCGCGCCCGTCAGGGCGCGCGGATCGCCTCCAGGCCCCCGAGGTAGGGCCGCAGCGCCGTAGGGATGCGCACCGACCCGTCGGGCTGCTGGTGCGCCTCGACGAGCGCCACCAGGACGCGGGGCGAGGCGACGACCGTGTTGTTGAGCGTGTGGCAGAAGCGCACCCGCCCGTCCGTGTCGCGGTAGCGCAGGTTGAGCCGCCGCGCCTGGTAGTCGCCAAAGCGCGTGGCGCTGTGCGTTTCGCCGAAGGCCTGGCGGCCGGGCATCCAGGCCTCCAGGTCCACCTTGTAGCGCGCCCCGCGGCCCAGGTCGCCGGCGGCCACCGCCATCACGCGGTAGGGCAACTCGAGCCGCCGCAGCACCTCCTCGGCGTTGTCCAGGATCGCCGCGTGGTGGGCGAGGCTCCGCGCGTCGTCGGCCACGTCCACCACCACCTGCTCCACCTTCTGGAACTGGTGCACGCGGTAGACCCCGCGGGTGTCCTTGCCGTAGGTCCCCGCCTCGCGGCGAAAGCAGGTGCTGACGCCGGCGTAGCGCAGGGGGAGTTGCGCGGCGTCGAGGATCTCGCCCCCGTGCAGCGCCGTCACGCTCACCTCGCTGGTGCCGACGAGCCAGTACGGTTCGTCGTCGCTGGTGGGGTTGGCGATGCGGTAGGTCTGCTCCTCGGCGCCGGGGAAGTAGGCCGTCCCGCGCAGGGTCCACTCCTTGACCAGCACGGGCACGGAGAGGAGCACGAAGCCGCGCGCGACGATCACGTCCTGGGCGAGGCGCAGCACCGCCTGCTCGAGCAGGGCGCCCGGGCCCTTGAGCACGTAGGACCGGCTGCCGGCCAGCCGCCCGGCGCGCTCGACCTCGAGCATCCCGAGCCCGGTCATGAGTTCGACGTGGTCGCGCGCGGCAAAGCCCAGGTCGCGGACCTCCCCCCAGCGCCGCAATTCGACGTTGGCGCCCTCGTCCGGGCCGTCGGGGGCGTCCTCGTCCGGCGGGTTCGGGCACGCCAGCAGCAGGGCGTCCAGTTCGGTCGTCACCCGCTCCAGGTCCTCGGTGTGGGCCTGGACCCGGGCCTTGAGGCCCGCCAGGTGCTCGAGCACCTGGGCCCGGCTCGGCCCGGCGAGGGTGGCCACCTGGCGCCCCAGGGCCTTTTGCTCGGCGCGGGCCTCCTCCTGGAGCCGGGTGAGGCGCCGGCGCTCCTCGTCCAGGGCGAGGAGCCGGTCCACGTCGAAGGCGATGCCCTTGCGCCGGGCGCCGCGGCGCACGGCGTCGGGGTGCTCACGGATGTAGGCGGGGTCCAGCATGGCGGCCTCGGGGCGGGGTGCGCAGCCTACCCGGCCCCGCCCGGGTCCGCGCCAACGCGCACGCCGGGTTCCTCGACCGCGACGGCCCTGCGCGGGCCCAAAACGAAACGCACCCGCGTGGCAACCACGCGGGTGCGGTGGAGTCGGGCCCCCCCGGCGGCGACCGCGGGTCCCGTGCCGCCTCCTCCCTCGGGGGGGCACGGACGCTCGACCAACCGCGCGCAACCTGCCCGGGCGTGGGCCGCCGGGGCGGGGACACGGCCGGTCCGGCCGCTACCGGATGGGCGTGCTCCTAGTACCCGGCGAGGCAGTCGCCCCGGTACGGGTCGTTGATGTCGTAGTTCAGGAAGTAGTTGTCGATGAAGCGCTCGCCCTTGCGCGCGTCCTGGCCCCACTGGCGCAGGATCGCGGAGGACTTGCTATCGCCTCGGCAACCGCCGGCGCGACCGCAGCCGCCGGCCTCTTCCAACGCCGGGGCCGCGAAGCGGCACCCCGACAGGCCCAGGCCCACGAGGGCCAGGAGCATCATCAGCGACAAGCGCTTGACCATGGTGCGAGTCTCCCTGCCGGCGCCCCGTCGCGGGGCGCCTTCCGCCCCAAGCGGGCTGACCTCCCTGCCGGTCCCCACGGGACCGCGCAAGCGCCCGACTAGGTACCAATGCGGCCCTTGCGGGTCAATACTTTCCTGCGACTCGGAGCCGTCGAAGCGCCCAATTGCCGCGGTTACACGGGGGTGACAATGGGCCCGCTGCGCGGTGCGCCATGCGGGGCCGGGGTCGCGCCGGCGGCCCGGCGGCGCGGCGGGCTACCGGCCGTTGTAGACGCCGGGCTTCCAGGAACTGGGGTGGACGGGATCGCGCATGTCCCAGGCGCAGCCCGTCAACGCGACCATGCCCAGCATCACGGCGAGGACCAAGGCGATTCGACGCATGCGTACCCTCTTCGCCCCGCGGGCGGGGCTGCTGGCGGATCGGCCTCGGGGGGCCGCCGCACCCTCGGAACCCGGCCCCCGGCCGGGAGGGCGGAGCATACCCAGGCCCAGGCGCCCGCGCCATCCCCCACCCCCCGCCGGCCCGCGTCAACGCCGCTGGCGGCCGTACAGCCCGTGGTCGGCGATATACTCGCGCACCGCCGGATCGAGCCATGCGGCGGGCGCGTCCTCGCCCGCCCGCAGCCGGCGGCGGATCTCGCGGCTGGCCACGGGGGACTCGGGCACGTCGAGCCACTCGACGGCGAGGTCCCGGCCGGCCAGTTCGGGCGGCGCCTCCGCCTCGAAGCCCGGCCGGCGCGCAACGAGCAGCGCGGCCAGCGTGAGGATGCGATCGGCGTCCTTCCACGTCGGGAAGTCCTGGAACATGTCTGCGCCGAGCAGGAGCCGAAAGCGCGTGCCCGGCGGGTAGCTGCGCGCCAGGACCGCCAGCGTGTCCACGGTGTAGGAGGGGCCGGCGCGGCGGCCCTCCAGTTCGAGCACCTCCGTGCGCGGGAGACCCTCGACGCCCAGGCGCGCCATGGCCACGCGGTGGTGGAAGGGGGTCTTGTCCGAGGCCTGTCCGGGCTCGTCGGCGAACTTGTGGGGCGCGGCCCCCGCCACGACCACCAGCAGACGGTCGTGCAGCCGGAGGGCGGCCTCGCAGAGCATGCGGTGCCCCCGGTGGAAGGGGT
>JAPKHB010000289.1 GCA_026647295.1 Planctomycetota bacterium
CTGGCTCGTGGGCGTGCTCATCTTCGCGCTGAAGACCCTCTTCTTCCTCTACCTCTTCATCTGGGTCCGCTGGACGTTGCCCCGCTTCCGCTACGACCAGCTCATGCGGCTGGGCTGGGGCTGGCTGCTCCCCGTGACCCTGGTCAACATCGTGCTGACCGCCGGCGCGCTGGTCTTCGAGGAGCGCTGGCTGCTGTGGCTCCTGCCGCTGCTGCTCCTGGGCTCGGCCCTGCTGGCGGCGTACGTGGCCTGGCGGCGCGACGCGGGCCCGCGGCGGCTGGGTGCGCCGGGCCTGGCCGTCCCGGCGGCGCGGAGGGAGGGCTGATGGCCGCGCGCGTCAAGACCGTCCGGCGCCGCCGGGCCACCTTCTGGGACCGCCTCTACCTGCCCGCCGTCCTCAAGGGGCTGTCGATCACCTTCCTGCGCATGTTCCAGAAGAAGGTGACGATGCAGTACCCGGAGGAGCGCTGGGAGGTGCGCGACGGCTACCGGGGGGCCCCCGTCCTGGTCAAGGACGACGAGGGGCGCCCCAAGTGCGTGGGCTGCTCGCTGTGCGAGTTCGTCTGCCCGCCCAAGGCCATCTTCATCGTCCCCGAGGAGCTCGAGCCGGGCAACAAGGTCGAGCGCGGGCCGGCGGTGTTCAACATCAACATGCTGCGGTGCATCTACTGCGGCCTGTGCGAGGAGGCCTGCCCCGAGGAGGCCATCTTCATGTCGAAGGAGTACGCGCTGTACGCCGAGAAGCGCTCCGACCTGATCTTCGAGAAGGAGACGCTCTACGAACTCGGCGGCATCAGGCCCCAGGGCGTGAAGAAGTGGAAGGACAAGTAGCCCGGCCGCCATGACGCAGGTCCTCTTCCTCACCTTCGGAGCCCTGGCGCTGGCGGCGGCGGCCTTGTGCGTCACCCGGCGCAACGCCGTGGCCAGCGCGCTGTGGCTCGTCGTCATGTTCTTCGGCCTGGCCGGCTGCTACGTGCTCCTGGAAGCCTACTTCGTGGCGGCCGTCCAGGTGCTGGTCTACGCCGGCGCGATCATGGTCCTCTTCCTCTTCGTGATCATGCTGCTCGACCTGCGCAAGGAGGCCCCCGGCACGGCGCCGGGCGTGCCGCTGCGCTTCGGGGCCGTGGCCGCCGCCACGCTCTTCCTCGTGGTCGCCGGGCTGTGCCTGGTGGACGCCGACGCGCGCGGCCTCTTCCCCGACGCCGCGGCCCGCGAGGGGCTCACGCTGGACGGCGGGGCCTACGCCATCGGCGAGGCGCTGTTCACGCGCTGGGTGCTGGCGTTCGAGGTGACCAGCATCCTGCTGCTCGGGGCGATCCTGGGCGCCGTCATCCTGACCAAGCGGAGGCTCACGTGAGCGGCGCGGCCGGCCTCGGCGCGCTCGCCGTCCCGGTCGAGTGGACCGTCGGGCTCGGGCTCTGCCTCTTCGCCGTCGGCCTCTTCGGGGTGGCGCTGCGCCGCAACATCCTGATCATGCTGCTGTGCGTCGAGATCATGCTCAACGCCGCCAACCTGGTGCTGGTCGGCTTCAGCCGCATGCACGGCGACCTGGGCGGGCAGGTGTTCGTCTTCTTCTCGATGACCGTGGCCGCCGCCGAGGTGGCCGTCGGCCTGGCGATCGTGATCGCGCTCTACCGCCTGCGCCAATCGACGGAGGTCGACGACGCCCGCGAGCTGCACGAGGTGGACTACGGCCCGGTGCCCCGGCTCGTCCTGGAGGGCGCGGATGCCCACCCCGACGACCCGCACGCCGATGCCCCCGGTGGGGACCACGGCGCGGGCCCGGGCCCCGCGGGGGCCGGCGCGCCGGCGGGGGCCCCCGCGGCCGCGCCCGCCGGGGCCGGGGGAGGGCACTAGCCGTGGACCTCCTCGGGCTGCGCTCGGGGTTCGCGCCCCTCCTGTCCGCCGCCGAAGGCGGTCCGCGGGCCTGGGCCGCCTGGGGGGTGCTCTTCGCCCCGCTCGCGGCGGCGGTGCTGATCGCCCTGTGGCCGGCGCTGCGCCGCCGCGGCGGCGCCGCCGCCGGGGTGGCCATCGCCGCGGTGGGCGCCGGCCTCGGGCTCACCCTGGCCGCTTGGTTCCTGCCCGCGCTCGCCGCCGGGGGGGAGGCGCCCGTCTGGGAGGCCATCGTCCCCTGGGTGACGCTGGGCGGCCGGACGATCATCTCCTTCGGCACCCGCGTCGACGCGCTGGCGCTCACGATGACCCTCGTGGTGACGGGCGTCGGCTTTGCGATCTTCGTCTACGCCCTGGGCTACATGAAGGGCGACGCGAGCATGGGCCGCTTCTACGGCAAGTTCGCGCTCTTCGTCTTCTCGATGCTGGGCATCGTGCTCTCGCCCAACTTCTTCCAGACCTTCGTGTTCTGGGAACTGGTCGGCGTCTCCTCCTACCTGCTCATCGGCTACTACTGGCAGAAGGACAGCGCGGGCGAGGCGGCGAAGAAGGCCTTCATGACCAACCGGGTGGGGGACTTCGGCTTCCTCCTCGGCATCCTGCTGGTCTGGACGGCGGTGGGCGCGCACCTGGAGGTCTACGACCCCGCGGGCTTCGGCGCCTTCGACTTCACGGTGATCCAGCGCACGCTGGACGCCGTGCCGCGCGAGGCGCTGTTCGGCGGGGCCTTCGCGGCCGCGCTGGCGGCGGCCCTGGTGTTCTGCGGGGCCATGGGCAAGAGCGCCCAGTTCCCCCTGCACGTGTGGCTCCCCGACGCCATGGAGGGACCGACCCCCGTCTCGGCCCTGATGCACGCGGCCACCATGGTCGCCGCCGGCATCTACATGGTGGCGCGCTCGTTCTTCGTCTTCGAGGACACGACCTGGGCGCCCACCCTGGTGGCCTGGCTCGGCGGGCTCACGGCCTTCCTGGCGGCCTCGATGGCCATCACCCAGCGCGACATCAAGAAGGTGCTCGCCTACTCCACGCTCTCCCAGCTCGGCTACATGACCATGGCGCTGGGCGCCGGGGCGTACCCGGCGGCGATGTTCCACCTGACGACCCACGCCTTCTTCAAGGCGCTGCTGTTCCTGTGCGCGGGGAGCGTGATCCACGGCTGCCACCACGAGCAGGACATGTTCCGCATGGGCGGGCTGCGCAAGTCCATGCGCGTGACCCACGCCACGTGGGCCATCGGCACCCTGGCCCTGTGCGGCATCCCGCCGCTCGCGGGCTTCTGGTCGAAGGACGAGATCCTGGCCGCGCTCTTCTACCCGGGCGACGCGCGGGTCGCCGGGGCGCCGCTGCTCGGGGCGCTGGGGGTGCTGGTCGCCGGGATGACCGCCTTCTACATGGGCCGCGCGTGGCACCTCACCTTCTTCGGCGCCTACCGCGGCCACGGCCACCCGCACGAGAGCCCGCGGGTGATGACGGGCCCCCTCGTGGCCCTGGCCGCGTTCTCGGTCGCGGTCGGCTGGCTGGGCATCCCGGGGCACGCCAACCACTTCGGCCACTTCCTCGAGCGCTGGTCCGTGTTCCCGGCGCACGGCGCGCTGCACGTACCGGTCGCGCTGGTCTCGGTGCTGGCCGGGGGCGCGGGCCTGCTGCTCGCCTTCCGGATCTACGGCCGCCGGCCCGGCGAGGACCCGTTGCCCGCCCGCCTCGGCCGGCTCTGGTCGCTGTGGGCGAACCTCTACCACGTCGACCGCTTCTACCTCTGGCTCGTGCGCTCGGTGCAGCAGGGCGTCGCGCGGGCCTGCTGGTGGGTCGAACGCTGGGTGCTGATCCAGGGCCTGATCAACGGCACCAGCCAGGCCGTCCGGGTCTCCGGCGACCGGCTGCGCCGCGTCCAGTCCGGCCGCCTGGGCGGCTACGTCACCTCGTTCCTGGTGGGCGCGGGGCTCGTGGCCCTGCTCGTGCTCGCCCAACTGCGCTTCGTGGGATGAGCGGGAGGTCCGGCCGGTGAATCCGCTGCTCGTCATCCTCCTGGCCCCCGCCGTCGCGGCCCTGGTGATGTTCTTCATGCCCGCCGACGGGCGGCGGGCGATCCGCGCGGTGGCCACGGCGGCCACCGGCGTCTCGCTCGCGGTCGCGATCGCCTGCTTCCTGGGCTTCGGATCGGCCCCGGCCACCTTCACGGCCAACGCCGGGACGCCCGAGGCGCACGAGTACCGCTACGGCATCGAGATCCCGTGGGTCGAGAGCCTGGGGCTCTCGCTGCGCCTGGGCGTCGACGGGATGGGGCTGGCGATGGTGCTGCTCACGGCGCTGATCATCTTCGCCGGCGTGATGGTCTCGTACAACGTGCAGAAGCGGGTGAAGGAGTACTACATCTGCCTGCTCGCCCTGGTGACGGGCGTGTTCGGCGTCTTCGCCTCGCTCGACCTGTTCTTCTACTACTTCTTCTACGAACTGGCCGTGATCCCGATGTTCCTGCTGATCGGGATCTGGGGCAGCACGACGCGCACGGTGGACCAGCGCTACGCGACCATGAAGCTCGTGCTCCTGCTCTCGGCCGGCGCCGTGATGGCCCTGGTGGGCCTCCTGGCCGTGTACGCCGAGGGCGGGGTGGGCTTCGACATGGTGGCCCTGGAGGAGGTCCGCTTCTCCGCCCCGTTCCAGCACGTGTGGTTCCCGTTCGTGTTCCTGGGCTTTGCGGCCCTGGTGCCGATGTGGCCGCTGCACTCCTGGAGCCCGGCCGGCCACGCGGCGGCGCCGGCGGCCGTCTCCATGCTGCACGCCGGCGTGCTGATGAAGCTCGGCGCCTTCGGCATCCTGCGCATCGCCTGCACCTGGTTCCCGGAGGCGGCCCAGACCTACCTGCCGATCGTCGCGGTCGTGTGCTGCTTCAACATCGTCTACGGCGGGCTGGTCGCCATCGCCCAGCGCGACATGAAACTCGTGATCGGCTACTCGTCCTCGAGCCACATGGGCTACGTGCTGCTCGGCATCGCCTCGATGACCCTG
>JAPKHB010000029.1 GCA_026647295.1 Planctomycetota bacterium
GGCGATACCGAGAAGGGCTCCGGAGGTGGCCGCGCTGCGGGGGGACATGGCCCCATCGTACGGCGGGCGGGCGCGGTTGTCAGCGAATCGGGGTCGGCGGGCTCCCTCCGCGGCGCCTCAGACCGGGTGGCGGGGCGTGCGTCCGGCCAGCACGTCCAGGATGCGCTCCGCCGCGAGGCGGGCGTCGTAGTTCTCCTCGACCGCGATCCGGATCAGCTCGCGGAGCGCGTCGTCCTCGAAGACCTCGAACGTGACGAGCATGGCGCGCTGATCGGTCGGAATGAGCTCGACGAACCGGTCCCAGATCTTCTCAGAGCCGGAAGGGGTTGTAGTCGGCCTGGGCGATCCAGCCCGCGCGCTCCGCCGGCGTGCTCAAGCGCAGCGGCTCGACGCTCTTGATGCGGAACGGCTCGATGATGGTCCTCACCGGGGGCCTCCGAGGCCCGCGACGATGGCGTCGGCCACCCGCAGGGCGTTGGCGTAGATCGTGAAGGTGAAGGGCACGCCCCCGCCGCTGGGCAGGAAGCTCCCGTCCGTCACGTAGAGGTTCTCGACCTCGTGCGCCCGGCACAGGGGGTCGAGCACCGAGCGGGCGGGGTCGGCGCCCATGCGGCACGTCCCGCCGACCAGGTTGGTGCTCGGGCCGCCGAAGGCGGCGGGCGTACGCGGCTCCTCGGCACCCAGCGCCCGGAGCACCTCCAAGCCACGCTCCACCAGCCGCGCGGCCACCTCGCGGTTGCGCGGGTGGCTGTAGGGCCGGATCCGCGCGGCGGGCAGGCCCCAGGGGTCGCGCACCAAGGGGTCCAGCGTGACCCGGCAAGGGGGCGACGGGAGCCACTCGCCGAACACCTCGCACTTCACGTGGACCTGGTCCCGGATCCAGCGCGCGATCCGGGCCTTGAGGGGCTCGCCCCACACCAAACGGCCGTCGGGCACGCGGTCCGAGAAGGCGAGCAACTCGGAAGCGCTGATCGGGTTGGGGTGCATCAGGAGGAAGTTGAGCGTCCCGCCCTTCATCGCCGAGCCGCCGCCGTCGAACACGTACCAGTCCTGGAGGGCCCGGTTGACGAAGGGCTCCCGCGAGTCGAACCACGCGGCCGGGAAGCCCCGGCCGCGCGTGAAGTCGCCCCAGCAGGCCCCGTAGGTGGAGAAGAGGAGGTTCAGGCCGACCTGCCCGCTGCCGTTGCCCAGGCCTCGGGGGTGGCGCGGGCCCGGGCTGTTGAGCAGGAGCCGGGCCGTCTCGATGGCCTGGCAGGCGACCACGAACACGCGCGCCTCGACGGCGCCCGCGCGGCCCTCGCGGTCGCGCGTGTGGACCCGGACCACGCGCCCCCGGGCGTCGCTCTCCAGGTGGGTGGCCACGGTGCGCGGGCGCACCTCACAGCGCCCGGTGGCGAGCGCGCGCGGGAGGAACGCGGCCAGCGCGCTGCCCTTGGCGTCGGTGCGGCAGCCGTAGCTGCCGCAGTAGCCGGCGTACTCGCAGCCGCGCCGCCCGCCGCGGGGCTCGGAGAGGATGGCCCGCGGCACGGGGAGGGCGTGCCAGCCGCGGCGCTCGCACACGACGTCCAGGTGCCCCGCGAGCGGGTGCTCGAAGGTCGGCGGGAAGGGGAACTCGGGCGTGCTGCGCGCGTCGCGCAGGGTCGGGGGCAGGTCGTCGCGCACCAGGCCCGAGACGCCGACCTCGCGCTCGGCCCGGGCGTAGTAGGGCTCCAGGTCCTCGTAGGCGATGGGCCAGTCGGCGGGGTCGGCCCCGTCCACCGGGCCGAAGGTGCTGCGCAGGCGGAAGTCCACCGGCTTGAGCCGGAAGAAGAAGCCGCTCATCAGGGTGCTGCTCCCCCCCACCAGGCTCCCGTTCCGGTAGGCGTCCGTCGGGTGCACCCGAAGGCGGCCCGCGGCGTCCAGGCCCTCCTCGACCTGCGGCAGGTCGCGCGGGTCCGGCCAGACCGTGGGGCGCCGGCAGAACACGACCTCGTCCTTCAGGAACTCGCGGGACTCGATCCACGGCCCGCGCTCGAGTACGACCACGTGGTAACCGGCCTCGGCCAGCGTGGCGGCGACGGGCGCCCCGCCCGCGCCGCTGCCGATCACGCACACGTCGGCGGCGCTCATGGGCCCGACGGACGCGCGCCGTCCGGCGCGGCGGGGCCGGCGCCCAGCGCGTCGGCCACCTGGGCCCGCAGGCGCCCGGCCAGGGCCTCGAGCTCGGCGCGGCGCGCGAGCGGGCGGTCCGCGGCGTCGAAGCCGCCGGCGAGCCGCGCGAGGTCCCCCGGCCCGAGCACCGAAAGGGCCATGGGGAAGAGGATCTCGTCCTCCTTGTAGATGTGGTCGCGCATCAACGCGGCGTAGCCCAGGCTCTCTCCGCGCAGCCCCGCGAGGTTGCCCGACTCCAGGTGTGCGGCGAGCCGGGCGAGGTAGGCCCGTCCGATGCGGTGCTCCTCGCGCATGACGGCCGTCGGGCCCTGGGCCGGCAGTCCGCGGGCCTCCATCGCCGGGAAGAGTTGTTCCTCCTCCTTGGCGTGGTGGCAGCCGTCGGCGTACTCCCGCAGGAAGCGCAGGGCGTCGCGGTAGAAGTCCAGCGGCACCTCGCGTTCGGCCGCCTGCTCCAACGCCTCGAGCACCTGCTCGATGACGCGGTGCTCGGCGTCGAGGCGTTCGACCACGTCCGACATGGGGGCTCCCATCTGCGGAATTCCGCCGCGGGCCTGCGGGCCGTTGCGCACCCCGGGACGCCGCACGGGCCCGTGCGGCGCGCACGCGGCGGCCCGGAGCGATAGGGTTCCGCAAACCGGAGTCCGAACGGCCGGGGCCCGACGGGCACGCCGGATGCTTGGGCTCCGGCGGCGGGCCCCCGTGCGGCCCGGGAGGAGACCCGACCCCATGCGACCTGGCACCCTTCTCGCGCTCGTCCTCGTCGTTCTGGCGCCGGCCGTCGGACGGGCGGCGCTGGCCGAGCCCCCGCCGCCGGCCCCGGCGGCCGCCCCCGGGGCCGGGCCCCCGGCGCCGGCCTGCCCGCCCTGCGAACCCTATCCCTGCTGCGAGTGCCGCAAGCCCGAGGCGCCACCCTGCCCGCCCAAGGCCTATGGCACGCAGCGCTTCGACGAGAACTGGCGCCCCTGCCTGTGCCTGGATCCCTGCGGGCTGCCCCACTGGACGGACCGCCTGAAGGTGGTGGGCCTCACCCGCGACAAGGCCCTGTGGGCGAGCGTGGGGGGCCAGGCGCGCGTGCGCCTGGAGCGCTGGGAGAACCAGGGCTTCAGTTCGGCGCCCGAGGCCGACGACGACTGGGGCCTGCTGCGCGTGCGCGCGCACGCCGACGTGCACCTGGGCCGCCACGCGCGCGTCTACGCGGAAGGGATCTGGGCCTACCAGGAGGAGCGCGACCTTGGGCCCCGCCCGATCGACCTGAACCAGGGAGACCTGCTCAACCTCTTTGCCGAGGTGGCCTCCCCCGTGGGCGCGCTCCACGGCCTGGGCGTCCGGGTCGGGCGCCAGGAACTGCTCTTCGGCAAGCAGCGGCTGATCTCCCCGCTGGACTGGGCAAACAACCGGCGGACCTTCCAGGGGGTGCGCGCCTGGGCCGTGGAAGGCCCGCACCGGGTGGACGCGTTCTGGACCCGCCCCGTGATCCTCGAGGAAGGCACGCTCGACGACGAGTGGAACGAGGACCAGGCCCTGTTCGGCGCCTACTACCAGAACACCACCTGGACCTGCCTCACCTGGGACGCCTATCTGATCGGCCTGTGGCGCGAGCGCGCGACGTACGGGGGCGTCACCGAGGACGAACGCCGGATCACCCTGGGGGCGCGCATCGACGGCAGGATTCCCGGGACCCGCCTGGACTACGAGGCCGAGGGCGGCGTGCAGTTCGGCTCCTTTGGCGACGGGGACGTCCGCGCGGGCTTCGCGTCGCTGGTCCTGGGCTGGTCCCCCTGCTGGGGGCGGGCCAAGCCGCGGCTGGCGTTGGGCCTGGACTGGGCCAGCGGCGACGACGAGGCGGGCGACCAGGACGTGGGGACCTTCAACCAGCTCTTCCCGCTGGGCCACGCCTACCACGGCTACGCCGACCTCGTGGGGCGCCAGAACCTCCTCGCGGCCTACCTCCACGCCTCCGTGGAGCCGGTCCAGAGCCTCCAGCTCAAGGCCTGGTTGCACGGATTTTGGCGCGCCGACGAGGCCGACGCCCTCTATCACGCCGGCGGCGGCGTCCAGCGGGCCCCCGCGGGCAGCACGGAGACCTTCGTCGGAACCGAGCTGGACCTCACGCTCGAGTACGCGCTCGGCCGCCACTGGGCCGCGCTGCTCGGCTGGTCCCGGTTCTTCCCGGGCGACTTCGTCGACGAGACGGGCGCCCACCGCACGGTCGACTTCCTCTACCTCCAGGTCGCCTGGACCCTCTGACGGCCGGCGCCGGCGGGCGCTACGGCGACCCGTCCGCGCTGGCGCGGGTGATCGCCAGGTTGGCGATCGAGCGACCCAGGTCCATGCCGCCGTTGTTGTCGATGGCGTAGTGGATCCCGCCGTACAGGCGCGAGTTCATCGCGTCCGTGCCCATGAAGGTCAGTTCGATGCTCCAACTCGGGAACAGCCACGCCAGGATCTGCGAGGCGGCTCCGGAGGTCGAGGAGTGCCCCGACGGATAGGCCGGGAACGGCGGCGTCCCCACCAGGCTGGTCCAGTTGGCGTCGTGGCGCAGGCGCACCTCGGTGATGGGCCGCACGAGGTCGTGGTGGTACTTGTTCCACCAGCAGGCGACGAAGGCGTCGGCCTGGGCCGTGTTGAGCAGGGCGAGCATGCGCGCCATGCGGCACTCGTTGAGCGCCTCCAGGGTCCCCAGGTCCACGGCGATCTGGTTCCAGTGTCCGGGCGGCGTGGCGGTGCCGGGCCCGTCGGCCCAGAAGTTCGCGCTGAAGATGCGCTCGGGCGTGAGGCTCTGGCTCACGTCGTAGACTTCCTGGACCAGGGCGAGCCACTGCGCGCCGGCGTAGGCCGGAGCGGGGGGCAGCACGAAGTCGTCGCCGGCAAGGAGGATCCAGGTCTTCACGCCCCCCCAGCCCGGGAGCAGGGCGGCCGCGAAGGCGGGCGGCGTGGGCGTCCACTGCGCGGTTCCGGGGCCGGGCGCCGGCGCGTAGGGGGTTCCGTCGGGCGTGTGGGTGCCCACGTCCGGGTCGTCCGCGCCGTCGGTCTGGGCGTAGGCGAGCACGAGCTGCCCGACGGCCTCGCCGAGCGTGCGTCCGGCCGTGACGTCGCTCGGAAAGTGGACGCCGGCGTTCACGTCCGCGTCCAGCGCCGACTGGAGGAGCGCGTCGATCGCGGCCCCGTCGAGCGGAAAGAGGTAGGCGAGCACCTCGGCGGCGGCCGCCGACATGGCCGCCCGCTCCGAGACGTACGACGGGCACTCCGACTGCGCGCCGTACACGACCAGCGTTGCGTCGTGCGCCGAGGGCCGCGCGCGCCGGTAGAAGTACTTCGCGTCGAAGGCCGCGACCATGGCGTCGTACATGGCGACCGCCACCAGCGCGTAGCCACGGGAAGCGCGGGGCGGATTGGTGTTGCGTGCGGCGACGAGCCCGCGCTGGAACTCGTTCCAGCGCTTGCAGGTGCCCAGGTTCCAGAGGTCGATCTCGGCCTGGAGGCCCGGCGTGCGGGCGCCGGCGAGGACCTGGAGTTGCGCGAGTTCGGCCTGGGTCTGGGCCGAGCCCGAGGCGGGGGGCGGCGCCGGGAGCAGGGCGGTCACGTCCGGGACGACCCACGTCCGCCACGTGCCCGCCTCGGGCTCCATCGGATTCGGACTCGTGAACACGAGGTCGGGCGAACCACCCGACCCTCCGCCGCCGCAGGCGCACAGGAGGAGGAGCAGGGCCAGCCCGACCAGGCCCGAGGACGAAAGGACGCGACGGCGCATGCGGGGATCTCCTACGGCGGGGGCCCGCGCGGGGCGCCTCCGGCGCACCCCAGCAACGACCCGGCCTGGGGCCTATTCCGCGACCCGCCTGCGCGCCCGTGCGCAAACCGGCGGGGAACTGGGGAATGGCCCCCACGGCGGGCCGTTGGTGGCGCGTCGGGGAGGGGACCCATCCGGAGACCCGCCCATGCCCTGCCGACGTCAACGGGCCGCATTCGCGGCCTTCGCCCCGTTGTTCCTTGCGGCCGTTCCCGCCTTCGCCGGGGGCGACCTCGCACCGAGCCCGGCGTCGCGCACCCCCGCCGAGGCGCTCGAGCGCTACCTCGATGCCGAGGGCGCCGACGTGCACCTCGTGGGCGGGCCCGGCTCGGCGGGCCATGGCCCCGGGTTCTGGATCCGCTCCGGCGAGTTCTCGCTGCACACGACGCTGCTGTTCCAGGCCCGCTACGAGGCCTACCGCTGGACGGATGCCGCCGCCCGGCCCGCCCCCGGGGGCGACCTGTCGGGGTTCTCGCTCCCCCGCTCGGCCCTGATCCTGCGCGGCACGGCGCCGTGCCGCATGCGCTACCTCGCGCTATTGGAGTTCGGCCACCACGGCGGACCCGACAGCCTGCCGGCCAACGCGCAGACCGGCGCCTACTTCACGGACGGCGTCCCGCAGCCCGGGGGGATGCCCGGGGCCTTGCGCGAGGGGTGGGTGGAACACGAGGTCTCCCCGGCGCTGTGCCTGCGCATGGGCATGATCAAGCTGGCCTCCACCCGGCAACTCGGAGTCCCCGCCACGCGGCAGCAGTTCGTCGACGTCTCGCTCGCGTCCGCCTACGTCGGCCACGCCGGCATCGGCTACCTGGACCGGAACCGCGACTTCGGGATCATGGCCCACGGATCGCTGGGCCGCCGGTCCGAATTCGAGTACGAGGCCACGGTCTCCAACGGGGACGGCGCCACGGTGCGCAACGTGCTGAACCCCGGGACCTCGGACAACCTGGCGTTCACCGGGCGGGTCGACTGGCACCTGGTGGGACACCACCCGTGGCTCGAGGGCGCGACGCTCAACCGCACCTGCGACCCGCGCGTGAGCGTCGGGGCCTGGGCCCAGTACTACGCGGATCAGGCGTCGGACAAGCCCCACCGCACGCTGGGGGATCGCTTCGTCTACGGGCTGGACGCGGCCGTGGGGTTGGGCGGACTCTCGTTCACGGCGGCCTGGAGCGGCGCCCGCCAGACCTCGAGCGACCTCGGGGTCGAGTGGGACGGCCACGCGGTGCTGCTGCAGGCGGGCTACCTCTTTCCGGGCACGGCCTGGGAGGTGGCCGCGCGCTGGTCGCTCTACCGCCACGACACGGAGTTCGCGGGCACCTATGGCGCCCGCGAGGTCGCCCTGGCGCTCAACTACTACCTGAACGGCTACGCGAGCCGCCTCACCCTCGACGTGGCCTGGATCCAGGCCCGCGAGGACGGGCACTTCCTCTCCGACGTGATGGCGGGCTACAACGCCAACCCGCCGTCCGCCCCGACCAGCGACGCCACCCTCCTGCGCTTCCAGTGGCAGTTGGTCCTGTGAGCCCCGGATCCGCCCGGACCCCACGGCGCCGCCGTCCCGGCGCATGGGGTCCGCCGGGCGAGGGCGGGGTCGGACCGGCGGGGCTTCGGGGGGCTACAAGAGCCGGCCCACGGCGTGCAGCAGGCGCAGTTGGGCCTGGTTGTAGCCGACGACGACGCGGATCCACGCCAACCGCGCCGCGGTGAGCGTCGCCTCCGCGTCGATGACGTCGAGCGGGAGGCCGACGCCCAAGTCCTGTCGCTCGCGGTACAGCGCCAGCGCCTCGGTGGCCTCGGCGACCGCCTCCCGGGCCAGGGCGATGGCGCGCCCCCGTTCCCCGACCTGGGCGAGGGCGGTATCGACCTCCCTTTCGATGCGCTCCCGGACCTGACGCGCCCGGAGGCCGGCCTGGCGCTGGCGGGCCACCGCCTCGCGCGTGCGGGCCTGGTCGCCAATCCCGCCCGGCCCCACGCGCCACTCGAGCCCCACGCCGAGCCGCCCGGTGCCCCCCAGGTCGTCGAATCCGTCTCCGAAGCCGCCGGCCTCGTAGCCGGCCTTGAGGCGCGGGATGAAGGGGCCCGTGTGCGCCTGGCGCACGCCGGTCGCCGCCGCCGCGGCCTGCTGGTCCGCGTCGCGGACCTCCGGTCGGGCCCTCAGGGCCTCGGACCGCAACCGGGTCGCGTCGACCTGCACCGGCGCGAGGTCCCAGGGCACCGGGTGCGGCTCCACCGCCCGCAGCGTGACCCCGGGCCGCAACGAGAGGTGCTCGCGCAGGCGGGCCTCCGCCACGGCGACCTCCTCGTCGACCTGGCGCGCCGTCACCCGCGCGCGGGCCAGGAGGGCGCGCGCGCGCAGCACGTCGCCCCGGAATCCCCCGCCCGCCTCGGCCTGGGCGGCCGTCTCGGCCACCAGCGCCTCGTAGAGCGCGACGCTTTGCCCGACCACGGCGGCGCGCGCCTGCGCGGCGAGCAGGTCGAGGTAGCGTTCCGCGGCCCCCAGCGCCGCGTCCTCGCGCTCGGCGCCCAGACCGGCCTCCTGCGCGGCCAACCGCTGCGCCGAAGCGAGGCTCTCGAAGGCCCGCTCCCCCGGCTCCCAGTCCAGCACGAGCGCGGCGCCCGCGAACGCCGACTGCTTGTCCACGTCGACGATCTCACCCTCGGTGGCCTGCACGCGCCCGTCGGTGCGGTCAAAGCGCAGCGGGACGCGCAGCGTGGGCAGGAACCAAACGCGATCCTGCGCGTAACGCGCGTGCGCGGCGCGGACCCCCTCGCGCACGATCTGGACGTCGAGGTTCTGCGCGCGCGCCAGCCGCAGCACGGTGGGCAGGTCCACCGGAAGGAGCCCGCCCGCCAGGGGGCCCGCCGGCGGCGGTCCCGCCGGGGCGGGGGGCGCCGCCGGCGGGACCGCGTCGGGGACGCCTTCGGACGGATCCTCCGGTTGCGGCGCACCCTGGTCGGCGTCGCCCCGCGCGTCGAACGCGCTGCGGCCCGGGCCGGGCCGCAGCGGCGCGACCTGGCAGGCGCAAAGCAGCGCGGCCACCGACAGCGCGGCGACCAGCCTCGGGCGCGGGCGGGGGCTCACTGGCCACCGCCCGCGGCAGTACGCGCCACGGCCACCGCGCGCTCGCCCTCGGCCACGGTGCCCCCGCCGCGGGAGATCACGCGCTCCCCCCCCTCGAGGCCGCCCCGGATCTCCACCCAGGCCCCGTCGTCGGCCCCGATCTGCACGCTGCGGCGCCGGACCACCCCGTCGGCGTCGACGACCAGGACGTGGCTCTTGCGCTTGCTGGTCTTCACGCAGGTCGCGGGCAGGACCAGCGCGTCGGGGATCTCCTCGAGGAAGAGCTCGACGCGCACGAAGGAGTCGGCCGGGAGGCGGTGGACGCGGTTGTCGACCTCCACCTCGACCTCCATGGTTCGCGTCGCGGCGTCGAGCGCGCCCGCGACCCGCTTCACCTGGCCCTCGACGGGCTCGCGCCCGGGCACGTGCAGCACGGCAGGCTTGCCCACGGCCACGTGGGGCGCGTCGACGTCGGCGACAAAGAGCCGGCAGCGCAGCCGGTCGTCGTGGACCAGGCGCACGAGGCCCTCGCCGAGCCCCGCCCCGGGCTTGACCATCGCCCCGGTGTCCACCCTTCGCTCGGCGACCACGCCCGCAATGGGCGCCTGGATGCGCGCGAAACCCTGCATGCCCTCGGCCTCGTCCAGCCGGGCGCGCGCCAGGGCCTCCCCGGCCTGCGCGGCGGCGATGTCGGCCTGCGCCGTCTGGCAACGCGCCTCGGCGGCCCGCGCCTCGGCGGCGGCGGCCGCCGCCTGTTCACCCGCCTGCGCCAGCAACTCCTGCTGGCGTTCGAGCCGCGCCCGGGCCACCTCCAGGTCGCCCCGGGCCCGGTCCACGTCCTCCTGGGCCACGAGGTTCGGGCTGCGCTCCACGACGGCCCGGATCCGGGCGTCGACGGTGGCCGCGACCTCGACCTCGGCCTTGGCCTCCGCGAGGCCCGCCTCGGCCGCCCGCGCGCCCGCGGCGGCCTGCCGCGCCGTCGCCAGCGCGCGCTCGCACTCCTCGCGGGTGACGGCGGCGAGCGCCGAGGCGCGGGTCACCGCGGCCACGGCGGCCTCCACCCCCGCCGCCGCGGTCGCAACCTGCATGTCCAGGTCCGGGACGTCGAGTTCGACGAGCACGTCGCCGGCGTTCACCCGCGTCCCGATCTCCGCCGGGTGCGGCTTGACCTGGCCGCGCACCCGGCTGTGGATCCACGCCTCGCGGTCGGGCTTGAGCTCCCCGGCCAGCCGCGTGCGGCGCAGGATCGTGCGCCGCTCCGGCTCCACGACCTCCACGCGCGGAAGCTCGCCCGCCCCTCGATCGGCGGGCGCGTCCGCCCGGGCGCGCGGTACGAACGGGTCAGGCACGTCGCGCGTGGCCAACCACAGCCCAATGGCGAGCAGCAGCGCCCCGGCCAGCGACACGGTCTTCCAGGAACTCATGCGGACTCTCCCTCGGCCGGGGCGGCGGGCGCCCGCCGGGGCGCGCCGCGCACGGTCACGTAGATGGCCGGGACGACGAACAGGGTCAGCACCGTGGCCGCGAGCACCCCGCCGATCACCGCGCGCGCAAGGGGGATGTTGGCCCCCCCGGTGAGCGCCATCGGGGTCAACCCCAGCACGGCCGCCAGCGAGGTCATGAGGATGGGCCGCAGCCGCAGCGCCGCCGCCTCGCGGATCGCGTCCCGGGCGCTGCGCCCCGTGGCCCGCAGGTGGTTGGCGAAGTCCACCAGCAGCGTGGAGAACGCGACCACGATGCCGATCATCATGATCACGCCCATGAGGGACTGGATGTTCAGCGTGGTCCCCGTGAGCCACAGCGCGGCCACGACCCCGACGAAGCCCAGGGGCACGGCGAACATCACGATGAACGGATCGACGAAGGAGCGGAACATCAGCACCATCACCAGGTAGACGAGCACGGCGGCGAAGACGAGTCCGAACCCGAGCCCCTCGAAGGACTCGCGCATGATCCGCACCTCGCCCCGGTTGTGGAGGGCGTAGCCCTTGGGGAAGTCCCGCCGCGAGCGGACGTCGGCGAGCACCGCGTCCACCTCGCGCGCGACGCTGCCCAGGTCCCGCCCCTCGACGTTGGCGAACACGTCCGTCACGCGGGTGATGTTGAGGTGCGTCACCTCGTTGGGCGCCTCGTCCCGCACGATCGTGGCCACGCTCTTGAGCGGGATGGGGCGCCGCCCGTCGCCGGGGTTGATCAACGCCTCCTCGAGCGCCTGGCGGGTGTCCATGGCCGAGGTCGGGTACTGCGCCCCCACGAAGTAGTGGTTTCCGTTGCCCGGGTCCAGCCAGAAGGACTTCGCAAAGGAGATCGACGAGCGGAAGGCCGTCACGACGTCCTTCACGATCCGGTCGGCGTCCAGGCCCAGGTGGAAGGCCTTCTCGCGGTCGAGTTCGATGCGGTACATCGGCGTGTCGAGCTGTTGCTGGATGCGCACGTCGGTGCAGCCGGGAATGGCGGCGAGGCGGCGGCGCACCTCCTCGGCGATGCCCCGGGCCACGTGGAGGTCCTTCCCGTCGATCTGGACGTTGATCGGCGCCGCCACGCCGTTGTTGACGGCGGCGCTCAAGATCCCGCTGGTGTCGAAGGAGAACTCCACCCCCGGAAGGCGCTCCCGCAGCCGTGGGCGCAGCCGCTCCACGTAGGCCCAGACCGTGTCGCGCCCCGGGTCGTCGGTCAACTGGAGGTTGACGAAGGCGTCCCCGGAGCCGGCGTTGGGCGTGTAGGCGGCCGGCCACTCGTTGAGGACCCCGATGTTGGTGATCATCTTCTTGAGCGCGGACGCGGGAATGACCTCCTGGACGATCTTCTCGACCTCGACGCACGTCTTCTCGGTCTCGGCCGGCGCGAGGCCGGGGCTCTCCCGCACCCGGATCATCAACTGGCCCGAGTCCACGCGGGGGAACAACTCCTGGCCGAGCTGCGGCAGGCCCACGCCCAACGCGAAGGCCAGCACCCCGGCCGCGCCCGCCAGCGTGAGCCAGCGCGCGCGCAGGGCCGTGTCGAGCAGCCGGGCATAGCCCCGCTGGAGCGCCTGGAAGCCGCGCTCCAGCGCGCGGGCCAGGCCGCGCTCTTCTCCGTGCGACCTGAGGAAACGCGACGCCAGGAGGGGCAGAAAGGTCATGGTGAACAGGTAGGAGGCCGCCATGGCCAGGCCGACCGAGATCGCCATCGGGACGAAGAGGTACTTCCCGATCCCCACCAGGAAGATCACCGGGAAGAACACGACGGTGACCGTGAAGAGGATGAGCAGGCGCGGGCGGGCCATCTCACGCATGCCGGCCACGGCGGCCTCGACGGGCCCCTTGCCCAGTTCCAGGTGGCGGGCGATGTTCTCGATCGCCACGATGCCCTCGTCCAGGATCAGGCCCGTGACCAGGGCGAGACCCCCCAGCGTCATCATGTTGATCGTCTCCCCCGCCAGGGAGAGGCCCACCAGCGCCGCGGCGACGGAGAGCGGCAGCTGGATCAGGATGAACACGGTCGTCCGGAAGCTGCGCAGGAAGAGCAGCACCATCAGCGCGGCGAGCAGGCCGCCGATCACCATCTCCTCGACCAGGTTGTCGACCGCCTCCCGGACGAACACCGACTGGTCGAAGATCACGTCGAGCAACACCCCCTCGGGCAGGCGCGTCTTGATCTCGTCGAGGCGCTCCTTGATGCCCTCGACGATGGCGATGGTGTTGCTCCCCGGCTGGCGGTAGATCGGGATGTAGGCCTGCCGGGCGCCGTCGATGCGCACGATGTTGCTCTGGATCTCCGCCGAGTCCTGCACGTCGGCCACGTCGCGCAGCCGGACGATCCGCCCGGCCTCCGCGTAGAGCGGGAACTCGTTGAAGAGCTCGGTGTCGGGCGGGAGGGCGTCGCTGTCGAGCAGGTAGTCGATGCCGCCGATGCGCGCCGTCCCCACGGGGATGAAGGAGTTGTTGCGGTCGATCGCCCGGACCACGTCCATGGGCGAGCGCCCGCGGGCCTGCAACGCCATGGGGTCGGTGTAGGCCAGGATCCGGCGCAACTTGCCCCCGTAGACCGCCGGCGCGACGACGCCGGAGATGCTCTGCACCCGGTTGCGCAGGTCGAAGTACGCGATGTCGTACAGCGCCGTCTCGTCGTAGCGCAGGCGGCCTTCGGAGTCGCGCGCGCTCGACACCGCGAGCAGGCACAACGGGAAGGTGGCCGTGGGGTCGAACGGCATCATCATCGGCGACCAGGTGCCCGGCGGCAGGTAGTACAGGTCGCTGATGGCGTACGCCGACACCTGGGCCATGGCCGCGTCGGGGTCGATGTGGTCGTGGAAGAAGTCCTTGACGATGCTCACGCCGAGCATCGAGCGCGCCTCCTGGTGCTCGATCCCGACGGCCTGTCCCGTCCAGCGCTGGATGCGGCTGCTGATGTCCTTCTCGACGATCTCCGCGGGCATCCCGGGGTACATCGTGAGCACCTGCACGGCCGGCTTCTTGTAGGTCGGCAGGACGTCCGTCGGCATCCGCGGGATCACGGCCAGCGCGAACACGAGCATCCCCAGCACGAGGACCAGCACCGCGTGCGGGTAGCGGACGGCCAGATGGACCACGGCACCTCCCAGGGCGCCCGCGGCCGGGCCCGGCGGGCGGACCCGACGGCGCGCGCCGTCAGACTTCGTCTCGTCGCTCGTCCTGCGGCCCCAAAGGGCGCCCGGGCCGACCGCCCGGGGCGCGCCCTAGCGGGGGCCGGTCACAAGGGGGACTCCGGCGCCTTCGGCGACCAGCGCGTAGCCGCGCCCGCCCTCGCTCCACAGCCGAACGCCCGTCGCCTCGGCGCCGGCGGCCTCCCCCGCGGGGAACACGGTGCGGGGAGCGAGGTCGTCGGGCAGGCCGAAGTCGGCCGCCCGCAGCGCGATCAGGGTCGCGCGCCCGTCCGGACCCTGCCACGCGGAGAAGGCCACGACCCGCGCGGCCAACTTGCACTTTCGGCCGCCGAGCAGGCGCCAGGGCGCCGCCAGCGCCGGCAGGTCCACGTCGAAGCCCACGCGGGTCCCCAGCCACTGCGACAGCGCCGCGGGATCGGACTCCTCATGCTCGACGGTGTGCACGCCCAGGTGGTCGCCCAGCACCAGCAGGGCGAGGTCCTCCAGGCGCCGCTCGAGGGCGGGGCCCTCGGAGGGAGGGCCCCCCGGGTCGGGGGAGCCCAGCAGCCACGCACCCAGCCCGACCAACAGGACGGCCGCGGCGGCCGCGCCGAAGCGCAGCAGCGGCCGGCGTGCGCCCGCGCCCGCCGCCGGGTGCGCCGCGGGGATCGCCTCCAGCCGGGCGAGCAGGCCCTCGGGCACCTCGCCGCGGTTGAGTTCGAGCCGCCAGCGCTCGCCCTCCTCCAGCAGCAGCAGCCAGCGCGCCTCGGCCCAGCCGCCCAGGCGGGCGACCTCGGCCTCCACCGCGTGGCGCTCCGGGTCGTCGGGGGGGAGCACGCTCGCGGCCTCGAGCCGCCGCACCCAGGCACGCCGGGCCTCGGCGTCGCCGCCGGCCGTCGGGATCCGGTTCGGCCGCTCGCTCATGCGGACCCCCCGTTGGCCGCCCGCTGCTCGTCCTGTGCCTCGACCAGGTGGCGCAGGATCAGGCGCAGTTCGCCCCGCGCCCGGTGCAGGCGCGACAACACCGTCCCCAGGGGGACGCCGAGGAGTTCGCCCGTCTCCCGGCAGCTCAATCCCTCCTGGTAGACCAGCAGGAACACCGCCCGCCGGTCCGCGTCCAGGGCGGCGAGCGCCCGCTGGATGTGTTCCCGCGCGCGCAGGAGGTCCAGGTCCGGCGCGGGCAGGTCGGCGGCGTCCCGCGCCTCGTCCAGGGCCCGTTCGATGGGCACGGAACGCTCGATCCGCCGCCGGCGGCGGCCGGCCCGGTGCACCAGCACGCCGGCGAGCCACGCGCCGGGCGACTCGACCACCCGCCCGCTGCGCAGGCTCTTCCACGCCTCCAGGAAGGTCTCCTGCACCAGGTCCTCCGCGTCCGCCTCCCGCCCCGTCAGCCGCAGCCCGAGCCGCCACAGGCGGGCGCCGTGCGCCCGGCACCAGGCCAGGTAGCGCTCGCGGGTGGCCGCGTCGGGTTGGGGCGTGGGCAGGGCGGCTCCTCCCAGGAGCCCGCCGGGGCTCCCGTTCCCTATGTGCCCGGATCCGGCCGCCCCATTCCCCGGGGGGTCAGCGCAGGCGCACGCGGGCGTCGATCAGGCGACAGCCCTCGCCCGGCGGGAGGGCGAGCAGAGGGTTCAGGTCCAGGTCGTCGATCTCCGGGATGTCGTCGACGAGTTGGGAGATGCGCAGGAGCACGGCTTCCAGCGCCTTCAGGTCCGCCGGCCGGTCGCCCCGGTAGCCCTCCAGGAGCCGCCGGCCGCGGATGCCGCGCACCATCTCGGCCGCGTCCTGCACGGTGAGCGGCGTCACCCGGAACACCACGTCGCCCAGGACCTCGACGTGGATCCCGCCGAGGCCAAAGGCCACCACCGGGCCGAAGACGGGATCCTCGGTCATGCCGGCCATCACCTCGACCCCGCCTGCCAGCATGGGCTGGACCCACACTCCGTCGAGCCCGGCCAGCGCCCCGGCCGCGCGCGCGCGCTCGAGGAGGCGCGCGTGGGCCGCCCGCACCGCCGGCTCGCCCGTCAGCCCGAGTTCCACGCCACCCACGTCGGTCTTGTGGACGAGCAGCCGCGACGCGAGCTTGAGGGCGACCGGCCGCCCCAAGCCGGCGGCCAGGCGCACGGCCTCGTCGGCGTCGGCGGCGAGCGCGCCGGGCAGGCCGGGCAGCCCGGCGAGTTCGAGCAGCCGGGCCGTGTCCGCCATGCCGAGCCAGCCCGGGCCGCCGGCCGCCCGCCGCTCGCGCACGAAGGCGCGCGCCGCCCCGAGGTCGGCCGGCGCGGCGGCGACCCCCGGCGGGGCGCGCCGCCAGCGCGCGTACGCCTCGACCTTGCCCAGGACCCGTGCGGCGGCCTCGGGGAACACGTAGCAGGGGATGCCCCGGCGCAGTTGGCGGGGCGCGCCCCGGCCGCCCTCCCCCATCAGGCAGGCCAGCACGGGCTTGCGGCCCGGCCCGGCGGCGACCGCCGCGTGGATCGCCTCCTCGACGGGGGCGAGGTCGGCGGCCTCGATGGGCGCGTAGATCACGACGAGCGCGTCCACCTCCGGGGCCTCGAGCAGGAGGCGGGTCGCCTCGCGGTACAGCGCGGGGCCGGCGCTCGCGATCATGTCGACGGGGTTGTGGGTGCTGCCCTCGGGCGGCAGCAGGCGGGCC
Organism: Planctomycetota bacterium; assembly: GCA_026647295.1. Lineage (GTDB taxonomy): Bacteria > Planctomycetota > PLA2 > PLA2 > JAEUHO01 > JAPKHB01. Next base: position 16,259 of record JAPKHB010000029.1, read on the forward strand.
AGGCCCGCCCGCACGGCGTCGGAGAGCGGCGGGATCGTCAGGCCGTTGGCCTCGCAGGCGTCGGCGCACAGGATGGCGGGGCCGCCCGCGTTGGTCAGGATCGCCACCCGCGGCCCGCGCGGCAGCGGCTGGCTCGAAAGCACCAGGGCGAGGTCGAACATCTCCTCCAGCGTGGCGGCCCGGATCACGCCGGTCTGGTGGAAGAGGGCGTCGACGGCGGCGTCGCTGCCGGCCAACGCGGCGGTGTGGCTCCCGGCCGCGCGCTTGCCGGCGCCCGTGCGCCCGCTCTTGACCGCGACGATCGGTTTGCGCCGCCCGAGGCGCCGGGCGATGCGCGCGAAGCGCCGCGGGTTCCCGAAGGACTCCACGTACAGCAGGACCACCGCCGTGCGCTCGTCGTCCTCCCAGTACTGGAGCAGGTCGTTGCCGGAGACGTCGGCCTTGTTGCCCACGCTCACGAAGGAGCTCATCCCGATGCCCAGGTCCTGCGCCGTGGCCAGCACCGCGAGGCCCAGCGCGCCGCTCTGGCTGCTCATCGCCACGTTGCCGGGGGGCGGGAACACCGGGGCGAAGGAGGCGTTGAGCCGCACGGCCGGGTCGGCGTTGAGCAGGCCCATGCAGTTGGGGCCGACCAGCCGCATCCCGTGGCCGCGCACCCGGGCGAGCAGTTCGTCTTGCAGGGCGCGCCCTCCGGGCCCCGTCTCGGCGAAGCCGGCGGTGATCACGACAAGCGCGCGGACGCCCGCCGCGGCGCACTCGTCTACCGCCTCGAGCACGCGCGCCTTGGGCACGAGCAGCACCGCGAGGTCCACGCCCGCGGGCAGGTCGCGCACGGACCGGTAGGCCGGAAACGGACCGACGTGGCGCGCGTGGGGGTTCACGGCGTAGACGGGCCCCTCGAAGCGGTTCGCCACCAGGGCGGTCAGCGTCCGGTAGCCCAGGCTCCCCGCCTCGCGCGAGGCCCCCACCACGGCCACCGCCCGGGGGTGGAAGAAGGGGCGGATGCTGGCCGCCGTGGCGAGCCGGTCGCGCAACTCCGCGTGCGAACGCGACCCGGCGTCCGGAGCGGCGGCGAGGTCGATCTCGACCGCCTCCCCCGCGCCCGACGCGGCCAGGGCGAAGCCCGCATGCCGCAACACGTCGAGCAGCGCGGCGTTGGCCGCCGCGTCCGGGATGCGCAGGCGCCGGATCCCGTGCAGCGCCGCGGCCATCGCCAGGCGCTCGACCAGGCGGGTGGCCAGCCCCTGGCCCCGGAAGCCCGGCTCCACGCCCAGGTGGGCCGTGGCGAGGCCCGGGCCCGCCTGCACGTACACCGCGGCGCCGACCAGGCGCGCCGCCCCCCCGCGCGTGCGCAGCGCGAGCAGGGTGAGCGCGCGCGCGGGGTCGACCTCGCGCGCGGCCCCCGCGAGTTCCGCCGCGCGCCCCATCGCCGCGAGGAAGGCTTCGAGCAACGGGAGGTCGGCCCCCCGCGCGGGGCGCAGGTGCACGGTGCTCCCGTCCTTGAGGATCACGGCCTCGTCGTCGCGCTCGTCCACCCGGGGCCTCCGGCCCGCAGCATAGCCACGCGCCCGCGCCGCCGGTCGGAATGCCGCGCTCCGTCGCGGCTAGGGGACGTGCACCGGGGCGGGTTCGGCCCACTCGGCCGGCGCCGGCGGGCCGGCGTCCGGCGGGGCCCGGTCGGGCGCCGCCGGCTTGAGCCCCCGCCAGCGGGTGAGGAGGAAGAGGACCAGCGGAACGACGCCGCCGAAGGTGAAGATCCAGCCGCCCACGGCCCGCATCCAGGTGAGGGTCTGGAAGGTCTCGCCGCCGATGAACTCCGGGCTGCGCGCCGAGGCGTAGCCGCCCTCGAGCACCTGTGCGAGTTGCACGAAGCCGACGGGCAGCGTGTCCAGGAGGAGCATCAGCATGAGGCCCAGGTTGATCGACCAGAACACCGAGCGCAGGAGGCCCCCGCTCCAGCGGGCGGCGGGGATCAGGTGCCGCGCGCAGAAGCAGATCGCGGCCAACGCGAGGTTGCCGTACACCCCCATCAGCGCGGCGTGCCCGTGATTCACGGTGAGGTAGGTCCCGTGCTCGTAGTAGTTCACGATCGGCAGGTTGATGATGAAGCCGAACACGCCGGCCCCGAGGAAGTTCCAGAAGTTGACCGCCACCAGGAAGAGGAAGGCGGCGTCGTGGCCGAACGCGCGCATCCCCCCCTGGCCCTGGCGCTGCAGCGCGCTTTGGGGCAGCCGGCGGAAGCGCCAGGCGTCGAGCGTGAGCAGGATGAGCGGCACGACCTGCAGGGTCGAGAACACGCTGCCCAGCGCCAGCATCGAGACGGGCTTTGCGTTCCAGTAGAAGTTGTGCGCGATGCCGAGCAGCCCCGACCCGAGGAACAGGAGGGTGGCCAGGTAACACGCCCGCACGGCCCGCTCGCGGCTCACGAGCCCCATCAGGACGAGGAAGATCCCCACGATCACGGTCGTGAAGACCTCGAAGAATCCCTCGACCCACATGTGGATCACGGCCCAGCGCCAGAAGTCGGCGATGACGAAGTTCGTCTCGGGCCCCGAGACGAAGCCCGACAGGAAGAGGACGAGCACGCTGGCCACGGTGAAGACGAGCATCCAGGGCAGCGAAAAGGGCCCGAGCCGGCGGATGGCGGGCCGGGCGCCGCGCCAGAGGATGAAGAGCCAGAGCCCGATCGCTACGAAGAGCAGGCCCTGCCAGAGGCGGCCGAACTCGACGAACTCCCAGCCCTGGTGCCCGAGGAAGCGCCACCACTCGCCGAGCACGCCCAGGGGGCCGAGCACGATGCCGGCGACGCTTCCGGCCACCACCGTCACCAGCAGCCAGAACAGCGCGCGGGTCCAGGCCGCCTGGCGGGCGGGTTCGCCGCCCGACAGCCGGGCGAGCAGGAAGATCGAGGCCCCGATCCAGCAGGCCGAGATCCAGAACAGCGAGAGCGCGACGTGCCAGGAGCGCAGCACGGTCGCCGGGACGAGGGCCCGGAAGTCCACGCCCAGGAACTCGGTCGCGCCGAGGAAGTCGTGGGCGACGAGCGCGCCGAACAGCACCTGGGCCAGGAACAGGACGCCGGCCACGGCGAAGAAGGGGTAGGTCGCCCGCTGCGCGGCGGTCGGCAGGGGGCGCGTCACCTGCTCGGTGGTGAGGAGGAGCGCGTCGCGGCTGGCATCCCACCCCGCCGCCGGGCCGGCCCGGCCGTAGGCGTAGAGCACGACGCCCAGGCCGAAGATCAGGGCGAGCGTCCCCATCACGCTCCAGAACAGGGTGGGGGCGCTCGCCTGCGTGCCTGCGAGCGGGTCGTAGGGCCAGTTGTGCGTGTAACTGTAGTCGTGGCCGGGGCGCCGGGCGCCGCACACCCAGCCCCCCCAGTAGAAGAAGGCCGCGAGGTCGCGCAGCTCGCGCGGGTCGGAGATCAGGGCGTGCGGGGTTATGCCCCCCCCGTCGGTGCGGGAGAAGTACTGGGCGACCTCGGCGACGTGCGTCTCGAACGCCGCGGCGTCGGCGGCCCCCAGGGTGACGCGGCCGCTGGTGGCGTCGTAGGTGTTGGCCGCGATCTCGCGCCGGACCCCAAGGCTCACGGCGTCGGGATCTTCCGCCCGGCCGGCGGCGCGGCGCTCCGCCTCAAAGGCCGCGGTCAGGAGGCGGGCGCGGCGGTGGAGCGCGTCGGCCGTGAAGTCCGGGCCCCGCCCCGCGCCGTCACCGAAGAAGGAGCCGTGCTCCATGAGGGCGTTGCGCAGGAACACCGCCTGGCCCGCGAGGATCTCCGCACGCCCGAACAGCCGTGCGCCGTCGAGAGTCACGAACTCGGCCATCGGCGGCGCGTCCTTGTAGGTGCGGGCGGCCATCCAGGCCAGACCCGCGCCCCCCGTCACGACGACGACCAGGAGCGGGATCCACCAGTTCTTCCGGGGCATGCCGGGGTCCTCCGTCGTCCCCCCCAACCTTCAACCCGATTCTGCGCCCCGCGCTGCGGCACGGCGAGTTGAGAAACCGCTTTCTTCGCCGAGTGGGGAATCCTGCGAAACGCGCTTCCCCGCGCCTTGGCGACGCGGCGCCGCCGCGGCACGCGCGGTCCACGCTCGGCGTTACGCGCGGCGATCGGGTGGCGCGCATTCGTCTC
>JAPKHB010000290.1 GCA_026647295.1 Planctomycetota bacterium
TCGGGAGCCCCTCGCCGAGCGAGCGCTCCAGCGTGCGCACCCGCACGAGGTAGAAGGTCTCGCCCTCCTCGTCGACCAGGCTGTCTGGAGGCCGACGCCGCGCTCGAACGGGTGTGGTTCGACGCCGCGCTCGCCCCGCCGGGCGCCTTCCTCTGGCGCATGCCCTCCGACCAGGCCCACCCCCGGGTCGAGCGCGGCGACCTGCTCCTGGTGTGTCCCCACGAACCCTGCGCGCCGGGCGACCTGGTCGTGGTTCCGGTGGGCGAGGACTTCGAGGTGCGCCGCTTCGAGCCGCGGGGCGGGGAGGCGCGCCTTCACGCGATGCGGCCGGACCAGCCCCCCCTGCGCCGACCGCTCGAGGGCCTGCACGCGCTCGCGGTCCGCGCCATCCTGCGCCCCCTGCCGCCCGGCGGGTCGCCCCGCGGCTGACCGCCGCGGCGGCCCGCACACGGAAAGCGGCGCGCTAGTTGCCGCCGGCCTGTTCGAGCCAGGCGAGCCACTCGCGGGCCTGGCCGCGCCCCTCCTCGTCGCCGGGCCGCGCCAGTTCGAGGAAGCGCAGCAGGTGCCAGCGGGCCTGGGCGCGGTCCCTGACCTCGGGGGGGGTGGCGGGATCGGCGAGCAGGGCGCCGAGCGCGAGGTGCGCCTCCGCCAGGGTGGCATCCAACGCGAGCGCCCGCTCGTAGGCCTCGCGCTCGGCGCGCGGACCGCCGCCCATCTCGCGGGCGAGCAGCCCGAGGTTGTAGGCCACGTCGGCGTCGCGGGGCGCGAGCCGCGCGGCGCGTTCGAACGCGGCGCGGGCCCGGGCGAGGTCGCCGCGTGCGGCGTGAAGCACGCCCAGGTTGTAGTGGGCCCGGTGGAAGGCGGGGTCGGCTTCGAGGAGCCCGACGAACACGCCTTCGGCCAGTTCCAGCCGCCCGCGGTTGAAGTGCACGATGCCGACGTTGTTGCGCGCGACGCTCGAGCCCGGGTCCAGGCGCAGCGCCTCCTGGAGGTGCAGCAGCGCGTCGCGGTCGCGCCCGAGGCGGTCCTCGATCACCGCCGCGTTGTTCAGCAGCACCGGGTCGGCGGGGGCGAGCCGCAGCGCCTCGGCGTAGCGCGCGAGCGCCTCCTCCAGGCGCCCGCCCGCGGCCAGGCGTTCGGCGCGCGCCGCCAGGGCCCGCGCGCGCAGGGCCGGGTCGGCCCCGGGTCGCGCCGCCAGCGCCTCGAGTTCGGCCAGGGTGGCCTCGTCGACGTCGCCGGGCGCGCCGAGCACCGCCAGGTTGAGGCGCGGGGCCTCCAACTCCGGGTCGACCGCGGCGGCCCGCGCCAGCGCGTGCGCCGCCGCCTCGATCGCGCCGCGCCGGGCCTCCAGCACCCCCAGGTTGTTCCAGGCGCGCCCGTGGCGGGGGTCCAGCAGCGTCGCCTGCCGGTAGGCCTCGCGCGCCGGACCCGGCGCGCCCCGACGCTCCAGCAGCACGCCCAGGTTGTTGCGCGCGTCGGCGTAGAGCGGGTCGAGCGCGAGCGCGGAGCGCAACGCCCGCCCGGCCTCGTCCAGGCGCCCCGCGGCGAGGTAGGCGACGCCCAGGTTGTTGTGGGCGACGGCATCCGCGGGGTCCTGGCGCACGGCCGCCTCGTAGGCGGCCACGGCCCCGGCGGCGTCGCCGGCCCGTGCCAGCACGTACCCCCTGATCCGCCAGGCCCCGGGACCGGCCGCGCCCCCGACGCCGCGGGCGCTGCGCTCGAGCGCCCCGGCCAGGTCCCCCGCGCGCAGGCGCTCGAGCGCCTCACGCGCCGCGGCGGGGACGTCGTCGGCCCGGGCGCAGGGCCCCGGCGCGACGCCGGCGGCCACGGCCAGCCAAAGCGCGAAGCGGAGGCGGAGGGGGTGGGCGGGCATCGCGGGGCCTCAAGAGCCTAGCCCGCCGGTTCCCCACGGGGCCGGTCGGCTCGCGCCCGGCCGGAGGCAGTCCGCCTGAAGGCCCCGCGAGGGGACCCGGCGGGCCGGAGGTCAACGCTCCGACGGCGTCTCCTCCAGCGCGTCGAGCACCTCGTCGATGCGCCGGCGGGCGACCTCGACCGCGGTCGGGGCGCCCTCCCAGTCCTGGCCGCGGCCGGCGCGCTCCGAGGCGAGCCGCCAGAAGGGCAGGCGGGCCGCCTCGACCGTGCCGGCGTAGCGACGGAGGAACTCCTCGGCCAGGCGCCGCAGCCCGGCTTCACGCTGCGCGGCGGGGATGTGGGCGCGGGCCAGCGCCTGCGCCGTGCGGCGGTGCTGCTCCAGGCCGCGGTGGGCGCCCGGGTCCCCCAGGCGCATGCGGCGGTCCCCGGAGCACGCGATGCAGGTCCCGGAGCCGAAGCAGACCTCGCAGGGCGGCGCGGCGTCGCCGGCGGCCGCGGCCAGGTCCTCGCCCGTCCCCCCGCACAGGCCGCAGCGCCCGGGCGCGGCCGCGGTGAGCCAGCGCGCGGCCGCTTCATCGGAGACCTGCACGCGCTCGGCCACGCGGGCCGCCGCCGCCTCCCGCCCCCAGCGTTCGCGCAGCGTGCCCAGGTGGCGGAACTCCTCCTCGCCCAGGCTCCACGGCGAGATCGGCGTGGCGTCGTCCGGGGCCACGACCCAGTCGAAGTCGGATTCGCACTGACCGCACCGCTCGGCGAACCAGGCCACCTCCTGGCGGCAGCGCGGGCAGTGGGGCGACTCGGCGCTCCAGACCACGTTCGGGCGGTCCAGGGCCAGCGCGGAGATCCCGAGCAGCACCCCGACGATCGCCAGGGTGATCACCCACCAGCGGGCGTAGAGCGGTACGGGCACGCCTGGTCCTCCCGGAGCCCGAACCGGGCGCTTGGGGGCCCGGGCCGAAGGGCTTGAGCCTACGGGGGCCGCGGCCGGAGCGGGGTGCTTTGCGCCCAGCGCCGGCCCGGCGGGGCGCTCCGTGGCCTTCCCCTGGCCCCCGCGGGGAGCGCTCGCCCCCCCCTTGCGCCCTGGCCGATGAAGGTATGCTCACTCCCCGCCCGTCGGAGCCCCCTCCATGCACCTCGGCAGCCCCTGGGCCGAACTCCTGCTCGTCCTGGTCGCCTACCTGGTGGGCGGAATCCCCTTCGGTTGGCTCTTCGCCAGGGCGTTCAAGGGCGTCGACCTGCGCCGGGTGGGCAGCGGGGGGACGGGGGCCACCAACTGCTCGCGGCTGTGGAACGGCCTGAACTGCGCGTGGGTGTTCCTCGCGGTGTTCGCGCTCGACTTCGCCAAGGGCCTCTTCGGGGCCTGGTTCAACGAGGCCTCGGCGGCCTGGGCCGGCGCGCGTCTCGGAGCGGGGATGGACGGCATCAGCCTCCAGGTGGCCTGCGGCCTGGCGGCGATCCTCGGCCACATGTTCACGCCCTACCTCTCGTTCCGGGGGGGCAAGGGCGTCGCGACCATGTTCGGCGTCGTCACCGCGCTGGCCCCCATCTCGGCGCTGTGGGGCCTGGGCTTCTGGGGCCTCCTGGTGGGCGTCACCAAGTACATGAGCCTGGGCTCGATGGTCGCGATGATCAGCGTGCCGCTGACCTACTGGGCCGAGTGGGGCTCCGACGCCTTCCGCTCGCGCCTGGGCGTCACGCTGTTCCTCCTCGTCTCCGCGCTCACGGTGGTCTGGCGCCACCGCGAGAACATCCGCCGGCTGCTGGCGGGCCGTGAGCGGCGCATCGGAGCCCCCGACCAGCAGCTCTGACGCGCCCGCGGCGTCGCGCCCGAGGAGGCCATGGAGAGGTTCGGCCGCGTCGTGATCGTGGGAGACGGCGGCTGGGGGACGGCGCTGGCGCGGCTGCTCGTGGCGGGCGGCACGGAGTCCGTGGGCCTGTGGTCGCACGACCCCGAGTACGCCGGGTTCCTCGCCCGCGAACGCCGCAACCCCCGCTACCTGCCCGGCTTCGACCTGCCCGCCGCGCTGGCGGTCTCGAACGACTTCGCCGCCCTGGCCGAAGGCGCCGACCTGCTGGTCTCGGCGGTCCCGACGGGCTACCTGCGCGCCGTGTGGCGCGGGCGCGTCGACCAGGTCCCGCCCGCGACGCCGATCGTGAGCGTCTCCAAGGGGCTCGAGGAGGAGACGCTCCTGCGCCCCTCCGAGGTGCTCGCCGCGCTGCGCGGCGACGCCGCCCGCATCTGCGTGCTCTCGGGCCCCAACATCGCCCGCGAGATCGCGGCCGGCCTGCCCGCCGCGACCGTGGTGGGGACCCCCGACCGGGCGCTGGCCCGGCGCGTGGCGGCCACCTTCGGCTCCCCCACGTTCCGGGTCTATTCCAACCCCGACCGGGCGGGGGTCGAGCTCGGCGGCGTGCTCAAGAACGTGATCGCGCTCGCCGCGGGGATGTGCGACGGCATGCGGCTCGGGGACAACGCCAAGGCCGCCCTGGTGAGCCGGGGCATGCTGGAGATCGCGCGCCTGGGCGCCGCGCTCGGCGGGCAGCGGGTCACCTTCTTCGGCCTGGCCGGGCTCGGCGACCTGCTGACGACCTGCATGTCGCCCTCGAGCCGCAACCGCACCTTCGGCGAGCGCCTCGGCCGCGGCGAGCGCGTCGCCGACGTCGCGCAGTCGATGACCCAGGTGGCCGAGGGCGTGCGCAGCGCCCGACCCCTGCACCAGTTGATGCACCGCCACGGGCTGGTCCTGCCCATCCTGGAGGAGGTGTACCGGGTCGTGCACGAGGGGCGTTCGTGCCCCGCGGCGCTCAACGCCCTGATGACCCGCGCCCACAAGGACGAACTGCACGACCTCGGGTAATAAATGACATTGATTCCCTACAACTTGATCTCTTTAAAAATTTGGAGATAACTAGTGTACAAAGTTCAACAGGGGATGAACTTTTATTCTCAAGAGATGAAAATACTTTTTACGT
>JAPKHB010000291.1 GCA_026647295.1 Planctomycetota bacterium
GCGAGGACCAGGTCGCCGAACTCGAGGCGCTCGGCACCGGCGAGGTCCTCGCCGACCTCTTCGACGGCTGCGGCCCGTTGGGAGGCTTGTACACCGCGCTGGAGGAGACCGAGGACGACGTCTTCCTGCTCGCCTGCGACCTGCCCTTCCTCTTCGCCCCGGAAGGGGGTGTGGCGGAGTACCCCTGGTTCGGGCGCCTCTTCGACCGCATCGCCTGGGAGCACGGCCTGGACCGCTGCTTCAACGCGGCCATGTTCACCCTGCCGCTGTGGTGGCTCACCCGGCTGGGCGTGTGGCTCGGGCGCCCGGCGGGGCCGACGCGGCGCCGGGTGCTCGCGTGGGCAGCGCTCGGTCTGGTGGCCGTCACCTTCCTCCTCCCGCAGGTGCTGGCCACGAGCCAGCCGCACGTGGACTGGCGGGCGCGCGCGGAGACGCTGCGCAAGGCCTGGGAGGAACGGCCGGCCGAGGAGCGGGCCGACAGGGCGCCGTACCGCCAGTGGATCGCCCCCGTCCCCTACGGCTACGGGCAGACCCTCGAGGGCCAGACCAACCTGGGCTTTGCCTTCGTGGAGGGCGGCCACGACCACCTCCTCGGGACCGACAAGACCGGCCGCGACGTCCTCGCGCGTCTGCTCTACGGCACCCGCATCTCGCTCACGATCGGGGTGGTCGCGGTGTCGATCTACGTGCTGATCGGGACCATCCTGGGGGCGCTGGCGGGCTACTACGGGGGCCGGGTGGACCTCCTCATCATGCGCTTCGTGGAGGTGCTGATCTGCATCCCGGGCCTCTTCCTGATCCTGACCATCGTCGCGCTCTTCGAGGAGCGGACCATCTTCGTGATCATGGGCGCGATCGGCATCGTGAGCTGGACCGGCATCACGCGCCTGGTGCGGGGCGAGTTCATGCGCGAGCGCCACCGGGAGTACGTGGACGCCGCGCGCAGCATGGGCTTTTCGGACGCGCGGATCGTGTTCCGGCACATCCTGCCCAACGCGCTCGGCCCGGTGCTCGTGGCGGCGTCCTTCGGCATCCCGGGGGCGATCCTGGTCGAGTCCGGGCTCGCCTTCCTGGGCCTGGGCGACCTGTCGATCCCCTCCTGGGGGCGGGTGCTCGACGAGGGCCGCCGCAGCGAGTACTGGCACCTGATCCTGCCGCCCTCGGTCGCCATCTTCGTCACGGTCACGGCGCTCAACCTGGTGGGCGACGGGCTGCGCGACGCCCTGGACCCCAAGCTCCGGCGCTAGCCCCGCCCCCGGCCCCCGGGGGGCGCCGGGCGGGTACACAGGGGTCCAGCGGGCGCCGGGCCGAGCCGATGGCCCAAGGGCGGGGCTCGCGGGCGCCCCGTGCGGAGGTCCAGGAGCCGGTGATGGAGTCCCGCCCACCCCGCGCGCCCGAGTCCGTGGCCCGGCCGGCCGCGCGCCTGGCGGCGGCGACGCTGTGCTCGCGGGTGCTCGGGCTGCTGCGCGAAGCGGTGTTCGCCGCCCTCTTCGCCACCCGGCCGGTGGCCGACGCCTTCGTCTTCGCGTTTCGCATCCCCAACCTGCTGCGGGACTTCTTCGCCGAGGGCGCGCTCTCGGCGGCCTTCGTGCCCACCGTGAGCCAGGCCCGGGCGGCGGGGGGCGACGCCCGGGCCTTCGCGCTCGCCCGGCGCGTGCTGGGCACGCTCGCCGTCGTCACCGGCACGATCGCGCTGCTGGGGATCGTCTTCGCCCCCGCCGTGGTGGACGTGGTCGCCCCCGACGCCCCCGCGGCCACGCGCGCGCTGACGGTCACGCTCACCCGGATCATGTTCCCGTTCCTGCCCCTGGTGGCCCTGGCCGCCGCCGCGATGGGCGTGCTCAACGCCTACGGGCGCTTCTTCCTGCCGGCGCTCGCCCCGGCCTTCTTCAACCTGGCGGCGGTGCTCGGGGGCCTCGGCCTGCTCGCGCTCGGCGCCGGGGCCGAGGACGCCGTCCACGGCTGGGCCGCCCTGGTGCTGGTGGGCGGCGCGCTGCAGCTCCTCGTGCAGGTGCCCGCGCTGCGCGGGCTGGGCCTGCGGGGCTGGCCGCAGCCCGACCTTCGCTTCGCGGACCCGGGCCTGCGCACCGTGGCCCGGCGCATGGCGCCGGTGCTGCTCTCGCTGGCCGCCACGAACCTGATGCTGCTGGTGACGACGGCGCTCGCCTCCCGCACCGAGGGCTGGGCGAGCGCGCTCAACTACGCCTTCCGGCTGGTGCACCTGCCGATCGGGCTGGTGGGGGTGGCGCTCGGGACGGTGGTGCTCGCCGCGGGCGCGCGGCGCCACGCCGGCGGCGACGGCGCGGGGGCCCGCACGGCGGTCGGGCGTGGCCTGGAGTTGAACGCGGCGCTCTCGCTCCCGGCCGCGGTCGGGCTTGCGGTCCTCGCCGAACCCATCGTGCGGCTCGTCTACGAGCGGGGGCGCTTCGGCGCCGCCAGCACGGCCGCCGTCGCCGAGGCCCTGGTGGCCTACGCGGCGGGGCTGGTCTGCTATTCGGGCGTGAAGGCCGCCGCCCCGGCGTTCCTCGCGCGGGGCGACACGCAGACGCCCATGCGCTGCGCGCTGTTCGGGCTCGGGCTCAACCTGGGCGCGGCCCTGGCCTTCACCCCCCGGCTCGGCCTGACGGCGCTCGCGGGGGCGGTGGCGGTGGGGGCGGCCGGCAACTACGCCGCGCTGCGGGTGGTCGGCGTGCGCCGGGGCCTGATGCCGGGCCCCGACCCCCGGGCCGCGCTCCGTCTCCTGCTCGCGGCGGGGGCGCTGGCGGGGCTGCTGCTCGGTCTCAAGCCGTGGTGGATCGGTGACGCGGGCGGCTGGGGCGGGGGGGCCCGGACCCTGGCGCTCGTGCTGCTCGGGGGCGGGGCGTGGTTGGCCCTGGGCCGGATCCTGCGGCTGCCGGGGCTCGCGGGGCGGGGGCGCTGACGGCCGGCCGGGGGAGGCCGGCCCGGAGGCCCCTGCGCGCGGGAGGCCGGGGCCGGCTGGGTATCCTGGGCGGACCGGCGCCGGGCGCCGGAGGGAGGGACATGGCCGCGCCCAGACGGGGCGACCCCGACAAGCGCCCGGCGGGCGTGGCGGGGGTGCTCCTGGCCCTGCTGTTCGCCGCGAGCGCCCCCGGGGGTGCGGGGGCGGAGGAACTCCCCCCGCCCCAGGTGCGCCCGCCGGAGCGCATCCCCGCGGCCGAGCGCCCGGCCGGCGCCCAGGCGGGGGCCCGGGCCGGGACGCAGGCAGGGACCCCGGCCGAGGCGGGTGTGGGGGCTCCGGCCGCAATCCGGACCCCGGGTGCCGGGGCCGGCGTTGCAGGCGCTGGCCCGGCCGAGGACGACCTGCCGCTCGAGCCCCCCCGCCCGCCTCCCGGCGGGGAGGAGATCCCGCCCGGCGGCGGCCTATTCGAGGTGGACCGTCCGGGCGGGGTGATCCGCAGCTTCCCCGAGGGGGAGCGGCGCCACGTCCTGGTCCTGACGGGGAACCCCCGGCTGCACATCCCGGCGCACGAAAGCGCCGGCCAGCCGATCCCCGCCCTCACGGTGAAGGCCAACACCCTGGTCCTGTGGGTGGACGCCGGGCGCTTCTCCGCACAGCAGGGCCTCGCCGACCTCCTGGGGGGGCTCGCGCCGCGGCCCGATCCCGGTCCGGCCGGCGGGCCCGCGCCAGGGCCCGGCGCCACGCCCATCCCGGGGTTCCTGGAAGCCATCTACGCCGAGGGCGCCGTGGAACTGACCTACGGGACCTTCGCGTTCCGCGCCTGGCGCCTCTACCTCGAACCGCACCGCTTCCGGGGCCTGCTCATCGAACCGCGCCTGGACGGCCGCGCGCTGGGCGTCGAGGCCGAGCGCGGGGGGCTGCCGCTCTTCGTCCGCGCGCGCCGGGCCCGGCTGGTCGCGCGGGGCCAGGCGGCGTTCGACGACGCCGAGGTCAGCACGAGCCGGGCCGAGGACCGCATCGAGCTGCGCGTGCGCACGCTCACGGTCCGCGAGTTGGCCGAGGCCCACGACGAGGCCGGGCGCGAACGGCCCCACGTGCTGGGCTACCAGGACCTGAGCACCCAGGCCTACAGCGCCCGCGGCATCGAGGTGCGCGGCGAGCGCCTGCCCCTGTTCTGGGCACCCAGCGCCGAGTTCGGCCTCTCGGGCGAGACCCAGGCGCTGCCGGTGCGCATCGAGCGCCTGCGCACCGGGCGCCGCGGGCGCTTCGGGCGCTTCGGCTTCCTGCGCCTGCGCGGGCCCGACGCCGGCCCCCGCAAGGACCCCTGGTTCCGCTGGTACGTCGAGGGCGGCGGCTACCAGGAGCGGGGCTTCGCCGGCGGGGTCGACCTGGAATGGCGCCACCAGGGGCACGACCACCCCTTCCCGGGCTTTGGCAACGTGCGCACCTGGGTCGTGGACGACGGCCGCGCCCGGGACAGCGACGGCTTCGCCGTGCCGGACCCCACGCGCTGGCGCTACGTCGTCGAGAGCCGGACGTGGCTGCGGGAGGGCCTGTTCCTGGACGTCGAGGCGAGCGACTTCAGCGACGCGGGCATGAACCACGAGTTCTTCGAGAGCGAGGACCTCGTGCACAAGGACTACGAGAGTTACGCCCGGCTCGTCTGGGTGCCCGACGCGCCGGGGGGTCTGGTGGGAACCCTGACCGGCCGCTGGCACGCCCGGGACTTCGTGAGCGAGACGACCGAGACGCCGGAGGCCGCGCTCTGGGTCCAGAGCGTGCCGTTGTGGGAGCCCGCGGCGCGCGGGGCGCCGCGCGCACGGCCGCGGGCGCTCGGGCGCGAAGGACGGCGGCGGGTCGACGGGCGGGGAATGCAAGGGCGGGAACGCGATGCGAGCCG
>JAPKHB010000292.1 GCA_026647295.1 Planctomycetota bacterium
AGAAAGATCGGGCGAGCAAGGAGCGGCTGCAGGCGCTGGAGGCGGAATTGGCCGAGCGCAAGGCCGCATCCCGTCCTCCTGCGGGCGGGCCCGGGCGCCGCGCCGGACGCCGTCGCGCAGAACGAAGCCCGCGGCCGCTTCGCGGCCGAGGGCTCGGCCTGGGACGCGGCGGCGGCGGGCCCGGCGGTCGGCCACGTGCGCCCCGCGCCGCGCCTGCCGCCCGCGCCCGTGACGCACGGGACCCTACGCCTGGAGTGGCCCGCGGGCCTGCCCCGCGGGCGGGCCGTCATCCGGATCGACGAGTGGGGCCCCGTGCACCCGCTGGCCACCCGCCTGTTCCCGGCGCGCGTGGCGGCCCGGGCCCCCGAGGCGCGCCTCCACCTGCTCGGGGCCGGCCCCTTCGAAGCCGGCATCGAAGGGCCGGGGGTCGCCCTGGAGCCCGCCCGGGGCGTGGCGCCGGCGACGCTCGCGCTGGCTGCGCGGGGGCCCGGGCCCGCGCTGCGGCCCTTCGTCGCCTGGGCCCGCACCCCGGCGGGTCGCCTGGAGGCCCGGGGCCACCTGCTCGTGCTCCTGTGGGAGGTGGAGTGGCGCGAGTGGGACACGGATCCGCGCGCGGATCCCGCCGGGGCCTTCGCGGGCCCGGTGGTGGCGCGGGCGCGCTGCGACCGCCTCGAATTCCCCTGGCGCGAGCAGGGGCCCGCGGGCGTCAGGCCCGACCGCTTCGCGACGCGCGCGCGGGCGACGCTTGACCTTCCCACCGGGCGCTACCGGCTGCGGGTGGTGTCCGACGACGGGGTGCGCGTGCGCATCGGCGGCGAGGTGGTGATCGAGAACTGGACCCACCACGCGCCCACGGAGGACCAGGCCGAGTTCGAGTGGCCCGGCGGGGCGCAGCCCATCGAGGTGGAGCACTTCGAACTGGACGGCTGGGCGGTCCTCACGCTCGGCCTGGAGCCGCTCGAACCCTGAAGTGACGGTACGGAGCCTGCCTCCGGTGCATCATTCGAGGCGCGACGGCGGCCCGCTCCCCCCGGAGGCAAGGGACGCGGCAGGCCCCGCGACCGTCGCCACGTCGCGCGCCGGACGGACTACGGCAGCAGGAGCAACTCGCGCATCGACCCCTGGCGGGCGACCAGGATCCGGCGCGGGCCGCTGCGGCCGCCCCCGGCGAGCGCGGCGGCGAGGTCGGCGGCGCGCTCGATCACCTGGCCGTCCACCTGGAGCACCACGTCGCCCGCCCGCACGCCGGCGCGCGAGGCCGGGGAGGGAGCGGTGACGGAGGCGATCACCACCGCGCCGCCGCGATCGGCGGCCTCGAGGCCAAGCGGGCGCAAGGCGCCGGGGGCCGACGCCCCGCCCGGGCCCCCGACGCGGGGCGGAGGGAGGGCGGACCCGGGCCGGGGCGCGCCGGCGTCCGGGGCGCCCGCGGCCGGCGGCGGCGCGGGGACCGGGGACGGCGCCGGCGGCGGGGCGGGCGACGGCGCCGGGGCCCTGGGGGCCACGGAGGGCGAACCCGTGCGCGCGAGGGCCTGCTGCAGGACCAGGCGCACGTCGTCGGCGGGGATGGCGAAGGCGATGCCGGTCGAGTGCGGCAGGAGCGAGACGATGACGCCCAGCACCTCGCCGTCCAGGTTGAGCAGCGCGCCGCCCGAGTTGCCGGTGTTGATCGGGGCGTCGGTCTGGATCAGGTTGCGCAGGACCACGCCGTTGCTCAGCCGCGCCTCCCGGTCCAGCGCCGAGACGACGCCGACCGTGATCGTGTCGCCCAGGCCCTTGGGGTTGCCGATCGCGATCGCCGTCTCGCCGAGCAGGGCGCTGGCGGAGTGCGCCAGGGCCGCGTGGCGAAAGCCCCCCGGCCGGTCGACCTTGAGCACCGCCAGGTCGAGCCGGGGCTCGCTCAAGACCACCTGCGCGGGGTAGGTGCCGCCGGCCCGGAACAGTTCCACGGAGATGCGGTGCGCCCCCTGGATCACGTGCGAGTTGGTGACGACGTAGCCGTCGGGGTGGAGGATCACCCCCGAGCCCGCCCCGCGGCGCCACACGCGGCCGACCGAAAGGGCGTCGGCGTGGACGCTCACCACCGCCGGGGCGGCCACGTCCACGGCCTCGACGACGGGCGTGCGGCGCCGGCCGGCCTCGGGCCGGCTGCCCTCCAGCAGGCGGGGGCCCAGGAGGAGCGCCGCCAGGCCAAGGAGGACGAAGGCCGTCCGGGCGCCGGGCCGGGCGGAAGGGCGGGGAGCGGGCATCGCGGGCCTCCAGGGGAGCGGTCCACCCTAGAGGATCGGCCGGGGGGGGCGGGGCGCCCAGCCCCCGCCGCGCGTCCGGCTTCACGGAATCGGGGCCTTGGCCTCCCGAGGCCGGCCGAACGGGCGGCGCGGCCCCGGCGGCCCCGGGCCGCGCCGGTCCCGGCCCGGGTCCTAGAGGAAGTTTGCCCAGGGCATCGCCTTGAAGACCTCGACGATCACCGGGGCGAAGACGAGGGCGATCACGGCCATCAGCTTGAGGAGGATGTTGATGGACGGGCCGGAGGTGTCCTTGAAGGGGTCCCCCACCGTGTCGCCCACCACCGCGGCCTTGTGGCGCGGACTGCCCTTGCCGCCGGTCTTCTCGATGTGCTTCTTGGCGTTGTCCCAGGCCCCGCCCGCGTTGGCCAGCATGATGGCCAGCGGCACGCCCGCGATCAGCGAGCCCGCCAGCAGGCCGCCGAGCGCGTTGGGGCCGAGCAGACAGCCCATCGCGACGGGGATGAGGACCGCGTACACGCCGGGCTTCACCATCTCGCGCAGGGCCCCCCGCGTCGTGATGTCGACGCAGGTGGCGTAGTCGGGCTTGGCGCCCTCGCGGCCCTCCTTGAGCCCGGGCACCTCCCGGAACTGGCGCTGCACCTCGTGGATCACCTGCTGGGCGGCGCGGCCCACGGCGTTCATCGTGTCGGCCGAGAACAGGAAGGGCACGACGCCGCCGACGAAGAGGCCGACCAGCACGATCGGGCTGCCGATGCGCATGTCGAGCGGCCAACCCAGCCCGGTGAGCGCCGTGCGGTAGGCGACGAAGAGCGCGAGCGCGGTCAGGGCCGCCGAGCCGATCGCAAAGCCCTTGGCGATGGCCGCGGTGGTGTTGCCCGCCGCGTCCAGGCTGTCGGTGCGCTGGCGCACCTCGGGCCCGAGGTGCGCCATCTCGGCGATGCCGCCCGCGTTGTCGGCGATCGGGCCGTAGGCGTCCACGCCGACGGTGATGCCCAAGGTGCCCAGCATGCCCACGGCGGCGAGCGTGATGCCGAAGAGCCCCCCGTCCACGCTGCCGATCGCCTCCCGGCCGAGCACGTAGCCCAGGATCACCGCGGCCGAGATCAGGAGGAGCGGGTAGACGGCCGAGCGGAAGCCGATGGCGATGCCGCCGATCACGTTGGTGGCGTAGTTGTCGCTCTGCCCAGCCAGGTCCTCGACCACCTTGCCCGAGGTGTAGTGCTCGGCCGTGAAGCCGATGCCCATGCCCGCGACCAGGCCGGAGACGACGCACACGGCCCACAGCAACCCGTTCACGCCCGCGTCGCCGGGCACGACGACCTGGGACGCGGCCAGGGCGAGCAGGCAGAAGAGCACGGCGGCCACCACCGTTCCGCGGCGGAGCGCGGCCTGCGGGTCGCCGCCCTCGCGCACGCGCACCGCGAAGACGCCGGCGATCGAGGCCACCACGCCGGCGGCCACCACGGTGAAGAGGAACGCCAGCGCCGCGTTCGCGCCGGCCGCGTTGAGCAGGAGCCCCTGGGGGTCGGAGAATGCCGCGATGCCCAGGATCACGGCGCTCAAGAGCGCGCCCACGAAGCTCTCGAAGAGGTCGGCGCCCATGCCGGCGACGTCGCCCACGTTGTCGCCCACGTTGTCGGCGATCACCGCGGGGTTGCGCGGGTCGTCCTCCGGGATCCCGGCCTCGACCTTGCCCACGAGGTCCGCCCCCACGTCGGCCGCCTTCGTGTAGATGCCGCCCCCGACGCGCGCGAAGAGCGCGATGGAGGACGCGCCCATCGAGAAGCCGGCGAGGACCGCCGCGGCGTCGGCCACGCCCGACGTCAGCCCGGTGAACAGGTACAGGAGACCCGTCAGCCCCAGCACGCCGACGCACATCACGAGCATGCCCATCACGACGCCGCCCGGAAACGCCACGCCCAGCGCCTCGTTGAAGGAGCGCGTGGCCGCCTGTGCGGTGCGCGCATTGGCCGCCGTGGCGATGCGCATGCCCCCGAGGCCGCACACCGACGAGCACAACGCCCCCGCCACGAAGGCCACGGCCGTCTTCCAGCCCAGGCCGTCGATCTTCCCGCCGCCCAGGCCGACGGCCAGCACGACGGCCACGGCCAGCACGAAGATCGACAGCACCCGGTACTCGCGCCGCAGGAAGGCCATGGCGCCCACCCGGATGCTGTCCTGGATCTCGATCATCCGCGGCGTGCCGCGGTCCTTGGCGAGCACGCGCCGGGCCGTGAGGCCGGCGAACACGAGGCCGGCGACGGCGGCGACGATCGCGTAGAGCGCTTCCTGGGGCATCTGCATGGCGGCCTCCTCCGGCCGGGGCCCGCGGGTCCCGGCAAGCCCGGGAGTGTACGGGCCGCGCCCGCGCCCCCTTAGCCAATCGCCGACCGGGCCGGGCCCGCCCGGCGCGTCACAGGAGGTAGGCGACCAGCAGGATGAGCAGCGCAACGGCCGCGAGCGTGGCAGTGCCTGCGGCAGGCAAGCGCCACCATCGGTACAGGATCGTCGCCGGGCGTCGGGCCGCCCTGTCCACGGCAACCCGTATGCGCCCCTCCAGCAGC
>JAPKHB010000293.1 GCA_026647295.1 Planctomycetota bacterium
ACCGTTTCGATAATTTGCCGAACGGAGTTAAAAAGGCGTTGTGTGGCGCGAGGCAATTGTTTTTGCTGATTGCGCTGGTTCCGCGACGCGCGGGTGACCGAAATCTACGAGGGCACGACCGAGATCCAGAAGCTGGTCATCGCCCGCAGCTACCTGGCGGACTGACGTGACGGCGGCGCTGGCAGAGGCCCTGCGCGCGGGGGACCGCCGGGCGCTCGCCCAGGCGCTCACCCGCGTGGAGGCGGGCGGAGCCGAGGCCCTCGCCCTCCTGGAGGCGCTCGGGCCGCCCCGGGGAGCCCACCGGGTGGGGGTCACCGGGCCGCCGGGCGCGGGCAAGTCGACGCTGGTCTCGGCGCTGGCCGCCGTGTGGCGGGGGGCGGGGCGCCGGGTGGGCGTCCTCGCCGTGGATCCGAGCAGCCCCTTCACCGGGGGCGCGCTGCTCGGGGACCGCATCCGCATGCAGGCGCACCTGGGCGACGCCGGCGTCTTCATCCGCTCGATGGCCAGCCGGGGCGCGCTGGGCGGGCTCGCGCCGGCCATCTACGACGCGGCCGACGTGCTCGACGCGGCGGGCTTCGACCCCCTCCTGATCGAGACCGTGGGCGTCGGCCAGGGCGAGGTCGAGGTCTGCGCCGTGGCCGACACCACCGTCGTGGTGCTCGCCCCCGGCGCCGGCGACGCCGTCCAGGGCCTCAAGGCGGGCCTGCTGGAGGTCGCCGACCTCGTGGTGGTCAACCAGGCCGACCGCGCGGGCGCCGAGGCGCTCGCCCAGGCGCTCGACGGCACGTTGGACCTGCGCCCGGGCGGGGCCCCGCCCCTGCTGCGCACGGTGGCCACCGAGGGGCGCGGCGTGGCGGAGTTGGCGGCCGGGATCGACGCGCGCCGGCCCGGCCCGAACGGGGCCGGGGCCGAGCGGCCCCTGCGGCGGGCGCGCGAGCGGATCCGGGCCGCGGTGGACCGCGCCCGCGCCGGGCGCTTCTGGGCCGGGCGCGCCGAGGCCCTGGAGGCGGCCGCGCGCGCCGTGGCCGACGGCCGCCTGTGCGCCGCCCGCGCCGCCGCTGCCTTCTGCGAGGAGGACCGATGAGCAACCCGCCGGCTTCGGCTCCGATCCGCGTCCTGGTGGCCAAGGCGGGCCTGGACGGGCACGACCGCGGCGCCAAGGTGGTCGCGGCGGCGCTGCGCGACGCGGGCTTCGAGGTGATCTACACGGGGCTGCGCCAGACGCCGGAGATGATCGTCCAGGCCGCGCTGGAGGAGGACGTGGACGCCGTCGGCCTCTCGCTCCACTCCGGCGCCCACATGACGCTGTTTCCGCGCGTGCGCGAGCTGCTCGACGCCGCCGGGGCCCACGCGGTGCTGCTCACCGGCGGGGGCGTGATCCCGGAGCGCGACGCCGAGGCGCTGATGGCCCGGGGGGTGGGGCGGCTGTTCGGGCCGGGCACGCCCCTTTCGGCGCTGTGCGAGTACCTGCGCGCGGAGGTCGGGCGGCGGCGCGCGGCGCGGGGGGGACTTGCGCCGCCGGGCGGGTCCGCGGCCGTAGACTGACCCGCTTCCCGAGGGAGACCATGAGCGCCCCGCCGATGACCCAGGAGCCCGTGAGCCCCTTCCTGACCGAGGACCACCTGGCCGTGCGCCAGATGGTGCGCGAGTTCGCCCGCGCCGAGGTCGCCCCGCTCGCCGCGGCCCTGGACGAGGAGGCGCGCTTCCCGCACGAGACCGTGGCGCGGCTCGCGGAACTGGGGCTCCTGGGCGTCCCCTTCCCCGAGGCGGTGGGGGGGGCGGGCCTGGACTACGTCGCCTACACGATCGTCGTGGAGGAACTCTCCCGGGCCTGTGGCACCACGGGCATCACCGTGGCGGCCCACACCTCGCTGGGGACCGGGCCGATCTACCACTACGGGACGCCCGCGCAGCGCGAGCGCTGGGTGCCCCCGCTGGCCAGCGGCCGGGCCCTGGGGGCCTTTGCGTTGACCGAGCCCGAGGCCGGCTCGGACGCCAAGGCCACGCGGGTCACCGCCCGGCGCGAGGGCGCCGAGTGGGTGATCGACGGGACGAAGATCTACTGCACCAACGGGAGCCACGCCGGCACGATCGTGTTCACGGCCCGCACCGGCGGGGCGGTCGGCGACACCGACCACATCTCGGCGTTCGTGGTCGAGAAGGGGACGCCGGGGCTGCGTTACGGGACGCTCGAACGCAAGCTCGGCCTGTGCGGGAGCGACACCCGCGAGATCGTCTTCGAGGGCTGCCGGATCCCGGCTGAGAACAAGCTGGGGGCGGAGGGGCAGGGCTTCAAGGCCTTCATGAAGACGCTGGAGGCGGGGCGCATCAGCATCGGGGCGATGGCCGTCGGGCTCGCGCAGGCGGCGCTGGACGTGGCGCTGCCCTACGCGCGGGAGCGCCGGCAGTTCGGCCAGCGCCTGATCGACATGCAGCCCATCGCGCACCAGCTCGCCGACACGGCGATGGAGATCCACGCGGCGCGCAACCTCGTCTACGAGGCGGCCTGGCGCAAGGACCGGGGCCTGCCCTTTGGCATGACCGGTTCGTACGCCAAGCTCTTCGCCTCGGAGGTCGCGATGCGGGCCGCGCACCGCGCCGTGCAGATCCTGGGCGGCGTGGGCTACACGCGGGAGTACCCCGCCGAGCGCATCCTGCGCGACGCCAAGCTGTGCGAGATCGGCGAGGGGACGAGCGAGATCCAGCGCCTGATCATCGCCCGCCACCTCGACCGCGGGGCGCTCGGGCTGTGAGGGCCCCGCGGCGCACGGGCCGTTGCCGCCCGGGGGCCCGTCCGGGCCCCTGGGGGGCGGCCCTCCTCCTCGCGCTCCTGCCCGCGCTCGGGCCCGCGGGCGGGGCGGCCGCCGGGGAGGACGCCGGGGAGGACGCCGAGCCCTCGGCCCCGGAGCGCCTCGAGGCCGACGTCGGCTGGCTGTGCCGCCCCGCGCTCAAGGGCCGGCGCACACGGCCCGCGCGCGAGGCCGTCGCCGCCTGGATCGCCGAGCGCTTCCGGGATGCGGGGCTCGGCCCCGTTGCCGGCGCCGAGGGCTACTTCTTCGACCACGGAACGCCCGAGGGCACGGGCCCGGCGGAGTGGCTGCGCAACGTGGCCGGCTACCTCCCCGGTGCCCCGGCCGCCCCGGGCGCGGCCCCCGCCGCGTACCTGATCGTGAGCGCGCACTACGATCACCTCGGCGAGCGGACGGAGGAACGCACCGCGCCGGACGGGACCGCGGTGACGCTCACGCAGCGCTTCGACGGGGCGGACGACAACGCGAGCGGCGTCGCCGCGCTCCTCGAAGTGGCCCGGCGCCTGGGGCAGGGGCCCGCCCCGGCGCGGCCGATCGTGTTCGTGGCCTTCGACCTGGAGGAACAGCGCGTGCTCGGCAGCCAGGCGTGGGTGCGCGCCGAGCCGTTGCCCCTGGCCGACTGCGCGGCCTTCGTGACGCTGGACATGCTCGGGCGCTCCGTCGCCGACCTGGTCGACGGCTCCCTGTTCGTGATGGGCACCGAGCACAGCCCCGCGTTGGCCGACGTTGTGGCGGCGCTCGGGGCGCCGGAGGGGGGCCGGCTGCTCGCGCTGGGCATCGACTTCCAGCCCGGCTACAGCGACTACCTGCCCTTCCAGCACAAGCAGGTGCCCTTCGTGTTCGTGACCAGCGGCGCCTGCCGCGACTACCACTCGGCCGGGGACCGGGCCGACCGCCTGGACTACGCCCAGCTCGCCCGGCGCACCGACTGGGTCGAGCGGCTCGTGCGCGCGCTCGCGGCCCGGGAGGAACGTCCGGCCTGGCGCGCCGAACCGGTGCCGACCGTGGCCGAGATCGAGGCGCTGCGCGGCGCGATCCGCGAGGTGCACCGGCGCCTGCCCGAGGCCCCGGGGTTGCCGCCCGTGGCCGGGCTCCTCGTCCAGAACTTCGCCGCGCACCTGGACAAGGTGCTCGAGGACGGCGAGGTCACGGCCGCGGAGCGCACCGGCGCCCGCAACACCACGCTCCAACTCTTCCAGATGGCCTCGGCGCTCGGCCGCGCCCGCTGACCGGCCGGCCCACGGGCCGCGCGCGCGGGCTACCCGGCCGTCGAGAGCCGGATCAGCTGGTGCTCGATCTCCTCCTCTTCGAGCACCTCCTTCAGGCTCTCCCAGTCCGTCGCCTCGGTGCCGAGGAAGTCCGTGGCCGCGTCCCCGGCCACGACGAGTTCGCGGGCCCCGAAGGCCTGGGCCAACTCCAGCGCCTCGCGGCCCACGATCTGGCGCTGGCGCGGGTCCTTCAGGTAGTCCTCGTACTCGTCCGGGCGGCACAACACGACGAAGCCCGGGAAGAGGAGGAAGTGGCCGAGGCGCAGCGGGATGCGCACGCGCACGAACTCGCGGTTGCGACGCAGTTCCTCGGCGAGGTCCGCCGGCGAGACGGCCTCCGGCACCAGGCGGCCCTGCTCGCGCATGTCGACGTCGGTGAGTTCGACCTCGAAGGCGTCGGTCTCCACCGGGTCCACGTTCAGGAACCCCGGGCCGAGGAGTTGGTCGAGCACGGCGCGCGTTGCGCCCGCCAGGCTGCGGGTGGTCGGGACCAGGATCTCGATGGCCACGGGGCTACGGTACCGACCGCCCCCCGGCCCGCCCCATTTCGCCGCGCCCGGGCGCGGCGCGGTAGCGTGGCGCCCCATGGGCAACGCCTGGGAGGGCCGCCGCGTCACGATCCTGGCCGCCGTGGGCCTGGGCGACGGGCTCCTTGGCGCCGCGCTGGCCCGGGCCGCGGGCGCGGCGGGCGCGCGCGCGCGGCTGTGGAGCGCGCCGATGCGCGCGCTG
>JAPKHB010000294.1 GCA_026647295.1 Planctomycetota bacterium
CAAGTCCTTCGCCGACCGCACGGTGTTCGAGTTCGACGCGGGCATCAGCGCCATCGTCGGGCCCAACGGCTGCGGCAAGTCCAACGTGGTGGACGCCCTCAAGTGGGTGCTGGGCGACATGAGCCCGCGCAGCCTGCGGGGCAAGCGGATGGAGGACGTGATCTTCGCCGGCAGCCGCGGCCGCAAGCCCCTGCCCATGGCCGAGGTCACCCTGGTCCTGGACAACGAGGACGGGCTCCTGCCCAGCGAGCACGCCGAGGTGGCCATCACCCGGCGCCTGGACCGCACGGGCGAGAGCCAGTACCTGATCAACCGCGAGCCCTGCCGCCTCAAGGACGTCCGCGAGCTCTTCCTGGACACGGGCGTCGGGACCGAGGGCAACGCGATCATGGAGCAGGGCCAGATCGACGCCCTGCTCGCGGCCAACCCGCAGGACCGCCGGGGCATCTTCGAGGAGGCCGCCGGGGTGAGCCGCTACAAGCAGCGGCGCAAGGAGGCCGACCAGCGCCTGGCCCGCACCCAGGAGAACCTGGAGCGGCTGCGCGACGTGCTGGAACTGGAGGAGAAGCGCCTGCGCTCGCTCAAGGGCCAGGCGGCCCGCGCCCGGCGCTACACCGAAGTGCGCGACGAGTTGCTGCGCAAGCGCACGCTGCGCGCCGTGGTGCGCTACCGGGCCGTGTGCGCGGAACGCGAGGCCGTCCAGGCCCGGATGGGCGAGGCGCTCGAGCGCGAGGCCGAGGCCGCCCGGGAACTGGCCGGGATCGAGGAGCACGCCCGGGCCGTGGACGCGGCGCGGGACGCCGCCCGCACGCGGGTCCACGACCTGGAGGCCCGCATCGCGCGCGCGGCCAGCGACGCGCGGGCGGCCCAGGACCGGGCCGGCTTCGCCGAACGCACGATCGCCGAGTTGCGCGAGCGCGTGGCCGGGGCGGAGGCCGAGGCCCGCCGCGCGCGCGAGCAGGCCGAAGGGCTCGCCGGCGAGATCACGCGCCTCGCGGAGGAGCGCGCGCGCACCGAGGCCGAGGGCGGGGGCCTGGGCGAGCGCGTCGCCGAGGCCGAACGCGAACTGGCGCGCCTGGAGCAGGAGGCCGCCGCCATCCGCGACGCCCACGAGGGGGCCAAGCAGGAGGCGCTGGCCGCGCTGGGGCGGATCAGCGCGCTGCGCAACGAGGAGGCCGAGCGCCGCGGCGAGATCCGCCAGGCCGAGGAGCGTCTGGAGCGGCTGGTGCAGCAGCAGGCCGAGGGGCGCGTGCGGCTCGAGGCGCTCGGCGGAGAGGCCCGCGAGCTGGCGGCCCTGGCGGCTTCGCTCGAGGCCCAGGGGCGCGAACGGGCGCGCCACCTGGAGGCGCTGGAGTCCGAGCGCGCACGCCTCCTGGCGGCGGCCGAGGCCGCCGGCCGCCGGCGCGGCCAACTCGCCGAGGAGCGCGCCACCCGCGGGGCCCGGCTCGAGGTCCTCCGCGGGCTGGCCGCCGCCCAGGAAGGCGTCGAGGAGGGAGCCCGCCAGATCCTGGGGGAGATCGCCGGGCTCGCGCCCGAGGCGGACGGGACCCGCCGAGGCGTGCTGGGCCTCCTGGCCGACCTCCTGGCCCCCGCGCCCCAGGACGCCGCGCGCCTGGACCGCCTGCTCGGCCACGCGGGCGGCGCCCTGGTGGTGCGCAGCGCCCGCGACGCCCTGCGCTGGATCGAGTGGCTGCGCGCCCGCGGCCAGGCCGAGCGCGCCCGCTTCCTGTGCCTGGACCTCGTCAAGGCCCCGGCCGAGCGTTCGGCCATCCCGCTCGGGCCGCTGGGCTGTGACGAACGCGTGGCCGCCCTGGTGCGCTCGGCCGTGGCGGGCACCGTGCTGGTGCCCGACCTCAGGGCGGGCATCCAGGAGCACCAGGAGCGGGGCGTGAACGCCGTGACGCCGGAGGGCGACCGCGTCACCGCCTCCGGGGCGCTGGTGGTGGGCCGCGACCCGGCCGGACTCGGGCTCGTGGAGCGCGGGGCCGAGATCCGCCAACTGGCCGAGGAGGGGGAGCGCCTGGAGGCGGCCGTGGCGGCCGCACGGGCCGAGACGCTCGAACTCGAGGGCCGGGGGCGCGAACTCGAGGAGCGCATTCGCCAGGCCCGCACCGAACTCGCCCACCACGCCGCGGACAGCGGGCGGCGCGGCGAGGCGCTGCTGCGCGTCGAGCGCGAGCGGCAGCAGGCCGCCGAGGCGCTCGGCCTGATCGAGGCCGACCGGCGCGAGTTGGAGGCCCGGCTGGCCGAGGCCCGGGCCGCCGCCCGGGCCCTGGGCGAGGCGGTCGCCGCGCTCGAGGGCGAGCGCGCGGCGCTGGAGGAGCGCGCCGCGGAGGCGGGCCGCGGCTACCTGGCCGTGGACGCCGCGCGCAAGGAGGCGAGCGAGCGCCGGATGGAGGCGCGCCTCGCGGCGGCCACCGCCCGCTCGCGCCTGGAGGCCGCGCGGCAGCGCCTGGCCCGCGCGCACGAGGACCGCGCCGCACTGGAGGAGCGGGCCGCCGCGCACCGGCGCGAGGCGCAGGAACTCGGCGCGCGCATCGACGCGGCCGAGGTGGACCTGTCCGAGGCCGCGGCGCTGGCCCGCGCCAAGGGCGCGGAGCGGGCGCAGGAGGCCGAGGCCCTGCTGGCCGCCCGCGCGGCGCTGGCCGAGGCCGAGGCGGGGTTCGGCGGCGCGGAGGAGCGCCGCCGCGAGGTGCAACGCCTGCACGAGCGGCTGCGCGACGAACTCGAGGCGTTCCGCCTGCGCGACGGCGAATACCGCACCCGGCTGGAGGCCCTGGTCGAGCAGGTGCGCCAGGACCAGGGCCTGGAGTTGGAGGCGCTCGCCGCGGCCACCGAGCCCACCGAGAGCCTGGACCTGGGCAACCTGGACGCCGAACTCGCGGACCTGCGCGAACGCCTGGAGGCGCTGGGCAACGTGAACCTCAACGCGCTCGAGGAGTTGCGCGAGGTCGAGGCCCACGTGACCAACCTCCAGACCCAGGAGCGCGACCTGCTCGACGCCCGCGGGGGCCTGGAGACGGCCATCAAGGAACTGGACGCGATCTCCACCGAGCGCTTCACGAAGGCCTTCGAGCAGATCCGCGAGAACTTCCAGCACACGTTCCGCCGCCTCTTCGGCGGCGGCCGGGCCGAGGTGATGCTGGAGGACGCCTCCAACGTGCTGGAGTCGGGCATCGAGATCCTGGCCCGCCCCCCGGGCAAGGAGCAGCGCACGATCTCGTTGCTCTCCGGCGGCGAGCGCACGCTGACGGCCGTGGCCCTGCTCTTCGCGGTGTTCCAGGCCAAGCCCTCCCCCTTTGCGGTGCTGGACGAGGTGGACGCCGCCCTGGACGAGGCCAACGTGCGGCGCCTGATCTCGCTGGTGCGCGAGTTCGTGGACCGCTGCCAGTTCATCGTGATCACGCACGCCAAGGCCACGATGGAGAGCGCCGACCTGCTCTACGGGGTGACCATGCCCGAACCGGGGGTGAGCACGAAGGTCGCCGTGCGCCTGACCGAGTACACGGACCCGGTCGTCGCCGCCGGCGCGTAGTCGTCCCGCGCCCCCCAACGGGCTATGCTGGGGGGCGGCGGGGATTGCCAGGCGGGATAGGACGTGACCGAGGAACGCGACCCCTTCGAACTCGAGCCCGAGACCGCGCCGGCGGCGGGGGCGCCGCCCCCCCGGGCGCCCGGGCCCGCGCCGCCGCCCCGGGACGCGACGTACGAGGAGCGCCTGCGCGAGCGGGCGGCGGAGCGCGAGGGCGAGGAGGTCGGGGAGCGCACCGTGGCCGAGCGCCTGGGGCGTGCGGCCGCGCGGGGCCACGAGCCGCTGCCGCCGCCGCCGGGCTGGCCGGGCGAAGTGTGGCGCTTCCCGCTCAAGGCGCCGGGGCCGCTGCTGGCCGCGGTCGCGATCACGCTCTGGTCCGTGCTCGATTGCCTCGGGGCGATCCCGGACATGCGCTTCTTCGCGTGGGTCCTGAAGCTCTTCACCTACGTGGTGCTCTTCCGGGCGCAGGTGTGCATCGCCGGCCAGAGCGCCGCGGGGCGCGACGAACCCGTGGGCTGGTTCAAGGCCCTGGAGGTCCGCGGCGAGGACGCAGTGCGGCTCCTGGGGGTGCTGACCCACATGGCGGTCGCGGCGGCCCCGGGCCTGGTGCTGCTCCTGGCCGATGCGGCGCCCGCGGCCTTCGTGCTCTTCGCCCTCGCGTCGCTGTACGGCGTCGTGGTCGCCTTGGGCTGGGCCCTTTCGGACCCGACGCTGCGCCGGCCGTGGAACGCCCTGGCCTGGATCGTCTCGCGGCCGCTGCACTGCCTCGGCGTCGCGGCCACCTGGTGGCTGATCGGCGTGGGCGAACTGGCGATCCGGGCCGTGCAGTCCGACGGCGTCATCCTGACCGCGTTCGTCTCGCTGCTGGTCCGCGGGCTTTGCGCCTGGCTCCTGCTGGTCGGGGCGCGCGTGCTGGGCGTGATGGGCCGGGCCTGGACCACGGCCTAGCCCTCAACGCCGGCCGCGCTCCAGGATCAGCAGCCAGACCAGGGACTCGCCCTCTTCGCGCGCGCGCGCCTCGCTGACCTGGCCGAGGCGGTAGCCCTGCTTGGCGAAGGTGTCGAGCGCGGCCTGCACGGGCACGCCGGTGGGCGCGGCGCCGTCGTACCAGGCCTTGGCCGACGGGCCTTCCCCGGTGATCGAGACGTAGACCATGTGCGGCAGCGGCTCGGCCTCCGCCTCGCCCCGGCGGGCCAGCAGGACGGCCACGGCGGCCAGCCCGAGCACGCCGCAAAGCAGCATCGGCAGACGGCGTGCGCCGGG
>JAPKHB010000295.1 GCA_026647295.1 Planctomycetota bacterium
GGATCGTCGTCGCCCTCGCCGATCATCTGCGATAGCCGTCCGCCCGGCCCGTAAAGCGCCGCCCAGCGGTCAACCGCCCCGCCCGTGCCGGTGGAGTTCCCGCCGCCCGAGTTGCGCGCGGCCTGCGAGGAGATCGTCGCGCGCTACCCGGTCCGGTCCGCGGCCGCGCTGCCGATCCTGCACCTCGCCCAGCGCCACTACGACAACTGGATCTCGCCCGAGGTCGAGGCGGGCGTGGCGCGCTACCTCGGCGTGGGCGACGCCCACGTCCGCGGGCTGCTCACCTTCTACGCCATGTACAACCACCGCCCGGCCGGGCGCCACGAGGTGTGGGTGTGTCGCACGCTCACCTGCTGGCTGCGGGGCGCGGCCGCCCTCAAGGCCGCAGCGCTCGCCCGGACCGGCTGCGCCCGGGCGGGCGAGCCGAGCGCCGACGGGCGCTTCCTGGTCAAGGACATGGAGTGCCTGGGGCTGTGCGAACTGGCCCCGGCCGTGTTCGTGGACGGAACGCCCCACACCCACGTCACCCCCGAGGCGCTGGCTCGCCTCCTGGACGCCTGCGAGTAGCCGCCGTGGCCCCCCGCCCCCCCGCGCCCGCCGCCCTCACGCCCGAGACCCGGGTGCTGTCGCGCAACTTCGGCGTCGCGGGGTCCTGGACGCTCGCCGTGGCCCGCGAGCGCGGGGCCTACGCGAGCCTGGAGAAGGCCCTCGGCTCGATGCGCCCGGACGAGGTCGTCGAGGAGGTGAAGAAGAGCCGGCTGCGCGGGCGGGGAGGCGCCGGCTTCCCCACCGGCGTCAAGTGGGGTTTCGTCCCGAAGGACTCGCCCAAGCCCAAGTACATCGTCGTCAACGCCGACGAGAGCGAACCGGGCACCTTCAAGGACCGCTACCTGATGGAACTCGACCCGCACCTCCTGCTGGAGGGGGCGCTGATCGCCGCCTACGCGGTGGGGGCGTCGAAGGTGTGGATCTACATCCGCGGCGAGTACCCGCTGTGCATCGAACGGGTGGAGGGGGCGATCCGCGAGGCGCGCGCGGCGGGGATCCTCGGCGACCGCGTGCTGGGGCACGCCTTCTCCTGCGACGCCGACGTGCACCCGGGGGCCGGGGCGTACATCTGCGGCGAGGAGACGGGCCTGCTCGAGTCCCTGGAGGGCAAGCGCGGCCACCCCCGGATCAAGCCGCCCTTCCCCGCCGTGGAGGGGGCCTTTGGCTGCCCCACGGTGATCAACAACGTCGAGACGCTGATGCACGTGCCCTGGATCGTCGCGCACGGCGGCGAGGCCTTCGCCCGCCAGGGCCTGCCCCCCGACCCGGCCAACCCCCGCAGCCTGGGCTCGGCCGGGACGAAGCTGATGGGCGTCTCGGGCGCGGTGCGCACCCCCGGCCTGTGGGAGTTCGAGTTCGGCATCACGCTGCGCGAACTGGTCTACGGCTACGGGGGCGGCCCGCTCGAGGGCCGCGCCATCAAGGCGGTGATCCCGGGCGGCCTGTCCATGCCGGTCCTCACCGAGGCCGAGCTGGACGTGCGGATGGGCTTCGACGAGCTGCAAAAGGCCGGGAGCGGCCTGGGCACGGCGTGCGCCATCGTGATGGACGACACCTGCGACATGGTGGACGCCTGCGAGAACATCGCGCACTTCTTCGCCGACGAGTCCTGCGGCCAGTGCACCCCCTGCCGCGAGGGCTGCCACTGGATGGAGAAGATCTTCCGGCGCATCCGCTCCGGCGCGGGCACCCCGGCCGACCTGGACCTGCTCGAGGGCCTCTTCGTCAACATCGAGGGGCGGACGATCTGCGCGCTCGCCGACGCCGCCGTGTGGCCCCTGCGCTCGATCGTGCGCAAGTTCCGCGGCGAGTTCCTGCGCCGCATGCGGCCCCAGCCGGCGCCCGGCGCCGCCGCCGTGGCGGGGGGGCGCTAGCGATGCCCACGCTCGTCATCGACGGCCGCGAACTGCCCTTCGAGCCGGGCCAGACCGTGATCCAGGTCGCCCACGCCCACGGCATCGACGTGCCGCACTACTGCTACCACCCCGGGCTCTCGATCGCGGGCAACTGCCGCATCTGTCTGGTCGAGGTGGAGGGGTGGCCGCGGCCGCAGATCTCCTGCAAGCTCGCCGCCGCCCCCGGGCTGGTCGTCTTCACGCAGAGCGAGAAGGCCCGCCAGGCCCGCGCCGGCACCATGGAGTTCCTCCTCGTCAACCACCCGCTGGACTGCCCGATCTGCGACCAGGCCGGCGAGTGCCACCTCCAGGACTACAGCTACGAACTCGGCCAGGGGGCGAGCCGCAGCGCCACCCCCAAGACGAAGCTGCCCAAGAACGTGCCCTTCGGCGCCCGCATCGTGTACGACGCGGAGCGCTGCATCAAGTGCACCCTGTGCGTGCGCTTCTGCGAGGAGGTCACCGGCACGGGCGAACTGGCGATGGCCGGCCGCTCCGACCACGAGATCGTGGTGATGACGCGCCAGGGCGAGTTCACGACCCGCTACTCGATGAACGTCGTGGACCTGTGCCCGGTGGGCGCGCTGACCTCCCGGGACTTCCGCTTCAAGAGCCGGCTCTGGTTCATGGACTTCGCCGAGACCGTGTGCACCTCCTGCGCCCGGGGCTGCAACGTCACCACCGGGGCCCGCGAGGGCGCGCTGCTGCGGCTCGAGCCGCGCCCCAACCCCGACGTGAACCGCTGGTGGATGTGCGACCCGGGGCGCCTGGACTACGCCTTCGTGAACTCGCCCACCCGCCTCAAGGCGCCCCGCGTGAAGGGCGCGGACGGGGCCTGGCGCGAGGTGCCGTGGGACGACGCGATCGTCGCGGCCGCGCGGGCGCTCGCGGCCCACCCGGGCGACGTGCTGCTGGACGCCAACCTCACGCTGGAGGAGATGGCGCTGGCGGCCGACCTGGCCGCGCGCCTGGGCGGCCGGGCGCGCTACGCCGCCGCGGTCGGCGACGACGCCGACGACTTCCTGATCGTGAACGAGAAGGGGGCCAACGCCGAGGGGGCGCGCCGCCTGGGCCTCACGCGCGAAGCCCTGCCCGGCGAGGGGGGCGCGGGGGCCGCGCCCGCGAGCCTGCTGCTGGTCGAGCGCGACCGCAACGTGCCGGCGGCGCTGCGCGCCGCCACGGGGGCGCGCGTGGTCTTCGCCGCCGACGCGGCCCACGTGCCCCCCAGCGCCGAGGTGGTGTTCCCGCTCGGCACCTTCGCCGAGCGCGAGGGCGTGCTCCTCAACCACGCCGGCCGCCCGCAGTGGCTCCGGCGCAACCCCGGCGCCGGCCCCCTGGGGCTCGCGCCCGCGGTGGAGGTGCTCGAGGAACTCCTGCTGGAGGTGGACCCGGCCTACCGCTGGCGCGGCGCGGCCGCGCTGCGCGCCGAGCTGGCGGCCCGGCCGGGTCTGGATGGCCTGGCGGCGCTCGCGGCCCCGGGCACGGCCGCCCGGGCGGCGGAGGTGGGGGCGTGAGCCCGGCGGCCGCCCCCTCCCTGGCCCTCTTCGAGCGCGCCGCCGACGGCGGCGCGAGCGTGGGCTGGGTGATCGGGCGCATCCTGCTCGTGCTGCTCGTGGTGCACGTGATCCTGATCCTCGGGGCGCTGATGGTCTGGGCCGAGCGGCGCGTGAGCGCATGGATGCAGGACCGGCTCGGGCCCAACCGCGTGGGGCCGCAGGGCCTGCTCCAGCCGCTGGCCGACCTGGGCAAGTTCATGTTCAAGGAGGACGTGATCCCCGGGCACGTGAACCGGCTGCTGTACACCCTGGCCCCCGCCATCTGCCTGCTGCCCGCGCTCGTGACCTTCGCCGTGATCCCCTACACCGGCTCCCACGAGCCCGAGACCGTGCTCGCCCTGCGCTCGGACGCCCCGGAGGTCGCCAAGGTCCTTCACGGGGCCGCGCCGTCGGGACTCGTGGAGCGCCCGGGGGCCGGGCCCGACGGCCAGACCGTCCGGGCGCAAAGCGACCTCGCGCTCGACGCCTACGCGGCGGCGCCCGCGCCCGCCGCCGGCCCCTGGACGCCGGCCCCGGGGGCCGGCGCGGCGCTCCAGGTCTACGAGCGGGGGGCCGCGCGCGTCGCCGTGCCCGCCGGATCGCCCGCCGAGCGGGTCCTTCGGGCCGACCCCGAGCACTACGGGCGCCTGGCGCGAGAGGGCTGGACGCTCGTCGCGGCCCCGGGCGCCCCGGGTCCCGGCGGCCGCTGGGCCTCCTGGCAGATCGCCAACCTCAACATCGGCGTGCTGTACATCCTAGCCATCGCCGGGCTGGGCGTGTACGGGATCACGCTGGGCGGCTGGGCGAGCAACAGCAAGTACTCGCTGCTCGGCGGGGTGCGCGCGAGCGCCCAGATGATCTCCTACGAGTTGAGCCTCGGCCTCGCCATCGTGCCCGTGGTCCTCACGGTGGGGTCGCTCAACCTGGGCGACATCATCCACTACCAGGCCGAGCACGGCTGGTTCCTGTTCTGGCAGCCGGTGGCGTTCTTCGTCTTCCTGGTCGCCTCCTACGCCGAGACCAATCGCCTGCCCTTCGACATGCCCGAGTCCGAGACCGAACTCGTGGCCGGCTACCACACCGAGTACTCGTCGATGAAGTTCGCGCTCTTCTTCCTCGCCGAGTACACGAACATGACCGTGGGTGCCGCCCTGCTGGTGACGCTGTACCTGGGCGGCTGGACCTTCTTCGGCCTGGAGCGCCTCGGCTGGCTC
>JAPKHB010000296.1 GCA_026647295.1 Planctomycetota bacterium
CCTCACGTCCGCCCTCCTCCTGACGGTGCTCGCGGGGTGCGACGATGCAGAGCTCCAGGCTGCCCTCGCCCAACTGCGCGACGCGCGCGCGACCATGGGAGTCGGCGAGCTGGACTACCCCTTGCGTCAGTACAACAGCACGAGCATCCGCCGGGTCGTATCATTCGGTGCGCGGGCGGTGCCTGGCCTGTCTACCCTCCTCAAGACCGGCACCGTCGTCGAGAGGCGCAACGCAGCGGTCGCAGCGGCAGGGATCGGCCGCGACGCGGCAGCCCTTGAATCGGCGCTCTTGGCGTGCGCACGCGATCCGGAACTCGAGGATGTCGCCATCCCGGCACTTGTCTACATCGCACCCAGGTCGAGGGCCTTTGGCGATCTCGTGCTCGCCCGCTTTCAGGAGCCCCTGCCCAAGTCGCATGTGATCTTCGCTGCCATGTACGTGATGGGTCCGTTGTCCCAGGACGTACGAGACCGACTGGTGCGCCTTGCCACCGACCTGCCCGAGCCACACGAGATCACTTGGGAGGCCATGCAGCGCGACCGGAAGGCCGCGGAGGACGCAAGGCAAAGACTCGCGCTTGGGGCAGATGCAGCCTGGGCCCTCGGAGTGCGCAGACGGGAGTCTGCTCATGAGGTGCCCGCCCTTGTGAGAGTAGCCGCGCGTGGTGGGTATCAGTACTTCCGGGCCCTGGCTAGAATCGACACGTTGCCCGCCCGCGAGGCGCTCGAACGATTCCTGCAGAGCGAGAACAGGGATGAGTCTCGCAACGCCTTACGGGCGCTGTCGGAGATCGAACCGGTTCCCGAGATCGTCTGGACGACTCTCGAGGCGGGGCTGGCCTCCAAGGACCCCGGCATCGCGCTCGGGACGATCCGGTCCATGGGCGTTCGGGCAGGCCGCCTGGTGCCCAAGGGCCTGCCGTGGCTGGCAGACGAGGGAAACCGGTGGGCTGTCCTAAGGGGCGTGAAATCCCTGGGGGAGTTCTCCCGCGGGGCGCGGCTGGCGCTGCAAGCACTGTTGGAGGACGAGTCGGAGGGCGTCCGGCGGGAGGCGCGCCGCCTGCTTGAGGAGGATGGTGCGTAGCTTTGGTCCCGCGGCTGACGACGCGTCGGCCCGTTTCCGAGGCCGGGGTAGGATGCCGCGGTGAGACGCGCTACCCTCGCTGTACTGGTGATGGCCCTCGTCGCGCTCCCCGGCGGCTGTTCGCATTCCTCTGCGCTCCAGCGGCAACGGGGCAGGGAAGCGCTCACCTACGACCATCGGCCCGATTACTGGGAGCAGATGAGCCGGCTCAAACTTCCGGAGGGGGAGCCCCTGGACGCGCAGTTGCTCCTGATCGCCCATGGCTTCGACGCGCACGTGCGCCTGGGCCTCGCCTCGCAGCTAGGCCGCCAGATGGAGCGCGACCCCGGGTTGGCGGCTCGGGTCGCCGCGATGCTCGACGCACCCTCACCGGGCCTTGCGTGGGCGGCGGCGTGGACGATGGAAAAGTGCTCCGGCCGCTGGGAGGACATGAAGGACCGTGTCATCTCCGTCTACCGCAGGCCCGATGTCATCGCCTTCGAGAGGCTCTATCATGAGTAGGGGCAGGCCCCGTGGCCGGAGCCGGGGGCCTCCCCCTGGGGCCCCGGCCGCCCGGGGGGCGGCGCCGGGGCCCGGGGCGTGGGGCGACCCCCACACCGGGCTACGATGCGCCGGCGGAGGTGGTGCACGACGATGACGAAGACACGCAGGGCAGCGGGGGGGTACGAGACGCAGGCGCGCGCCGGGTCCCTCCGTGCCAGGCAGGACCGCGTTTGGGAGCGCCGTAATCTCACGGCCTCTGCCGCTACCGGCGGGGTTGCGGAGCAGGGCCGGAAGCGGCGGTACCGGGTTGCTTGCTTCCTGCCATCGACCGCCGTGAGGATGCATCGCGCGTTCGCATGGCTGCCGGCACTTGCCATGGTGCTGCTCGTCGCCGGGGGGCCGGGCGAGGTCGCGTCGGCGGGGGAGGATCCGGCCGCGTCCGAGGCGGATCTGCGGCGATTGCTGGAGGGCTTCGCGCCCCTGGCGCAACACGGTGAGTGGACGCGGTTGGAAACGAGGGAACCGCCCGAGTTCGACGACATTCCGGAGGAGTCCCGACGGGGCCTTCAAGAGGCGTTCTCCCTCAAGTTCAGCGCATTGGACGACTCCAAGGCAATGATGTTCCGCGCCCTGCGATTCGAGACCACCGCGCAGGCAGAGGCGTTTCTCGCAGCCCAGCGCAAGGAAGTGCGGGAGGCATGGAAGCAGCCCGTCTCAAGCCCAGCAGTCAGTGTGTGGCAGCAGGATGTCTCGGAGGGCGCGGGCAAGGACGGGGCGTTGAACGGCTATGCCCTCGCCTCTGCGGTGGAATTCTCCGGGCGCTGCCATTGCTTTGCACTTCAGCACTTTCGCGTGAACCGACTGTGCGTCCAGCTCATGTTCGCCAACTGCGCGCACGTGTCGCGGGACGTGGTTGATGCGTTCATCGACTACGCGCTCAAGCGAGGGGCCGATCCGTCCCTCGAGCCCCCGCCCTCGCCCGACCTGCGGATCGCGATGCGCGACGTCACCGTCCTGCTGCGCGACGAGGGCGGCGAACCGGTGGCGATGGCGGAAGCCGTGGCGCACTCCCTGAGCAGCGGGGGTGCAGGCCCCGTGATTCGCCTCGTGGATCGTGGGAAGGTGGCGCTGCCGGCGGAACTCACGAAGCTCCGCATCGGGCATGCCGCCGGACCCGATGGCCGCCCCCTCCCCTTGCTGGCCGCCGAGATCATCGTCGCTTCGCGGGAGTCAGAAGCTACGGTGACCTTTCCGCGGGGGGAGGCGTGCCGGATTCGGCTCATCGGGCCGCGCGGAAAGCCGTTCGCGGGCGGCAGGGTCCGAACCCTATCGCAGGAACTTGTGCCCCAGTTCCCGATCAACGTTCATGTCGGCGGCCGCGTCCGGGGAGAGGACGTCTCTCCCGAGGAGACGTTCTCCCCGATCGGTGACGGGAAGGGGACAACGGGTCCCGAAGGGGAAGTGCTGCTGCCGGTGGATCCGAGGTACGGATCAAGGGTCGTTGTCGATGCGGGGGAGGGTTTCTTTTCGGTGGTGGAGGATGCGCCTCCGGGGAGGAAGTCGAAGACCATCGCACTCCGGCCCGCGTGGGTGCTGCACGTCGCCCTCAAGGACTGCGACGGGACGCCCGTTGCGGGCCGCGTCGAAGTCCACGTCCAGGGCGAGCATCGGTCCTACGACACCGCCGCAGACGGGCGGGCCGCGATCGGCCCGTTGCCCATGGAGGCGGTACACATCCGGGCCCCAGGTGGCGCTTCGGACGAGATGGGGTGGACCGAGGTGCGGCCGGCCCAAGGACCGGTGGTCATCCGGCTCACGAGTCATGTCCTACGGCTTCGCGTCCTGGGCGTCACGGGTGCGCAGGTGCCCAGGTACTGGGTCGAGGTTCGTACCGAACGGGTCGCGTACGGGATGACGGCCGAGGGGGCTACGACACTGCTCCTACCTCCAGAACGCTGTTCGGTGGAGGTGCGGGAGGCCGCCGATGCGGACGGACGTCCGGTCAACCTGGCGGCGGCAAGGGCCATGGTCGCACCCGCGGCACGCGAGTTGACGCTCCGCATGTTGCCCGGATTGAGGCTGACGGGCACCGTGCGGACGGCGTCGGGTCAGCCGGTGGAGGGCGCCGAAGTTTGGGCGGGGCGCTTCTACGACGTGTACGCCCGCACGAAGACCAACCCTGCGGGCTGGTACGAACTCGTCGGTCTGGAACCGGTCGACCTCACCTTGAACGTTCGCCCACCGCCAGGGCTCGCCCCTCCACGGCCCCGGGGCGTGCGACCGACGCGGGCCGGGGCTCCGGTGGACTTCACGCTGCCCCATGTCGTCCCCGTCACGGTTCTCGACTGGCAGGGCCTCCCGGTCCGCGGGGCCTGGGTGCGGGTCAAGGTGGTGGGGGCGGATCCGGAGGCCGGAACGTACCCCATCGAAGGCCACACGGATGAGAACGGCGTGGCCCACCTCGCCAACCTGTACGCGGAGCAGGAACTTCGCGTGGTGCCGCAGTACTCCGTCGATCTGGCGTCGATGCATCGTCCCTGGGATGGATCGCCGGTGACGCTGGAACTGGAGAGGGCCCGCACCATTGAAGTGCGCGTCTTGGATGGCCGCGGCCCCGTCGCCGGTGCGCGCGTCGAGGTCGAGGGCGGGATGGACATCGCGCCCGCCACGGGGCCCGACGGCCGTTCGGACGTCCTCCTGCCGTATCGACCCGTTCGGCTGCGAGCCCAGCGGAGCCCTTCCGACCCGTGGAGCCCGTGGGTGGAGATCCAGCCGCAAGATCGGCGGGTCGAGCTCCGCGTACCCGATGCGACGCGCTGAACTGCCCGTGTGCGAGGAGACACAGGTCCCGTGTGCGGGCGCCCGTACGCCGCGTGCCCTGCCACGCAGGTGGACGTGTGGCCGGGAACGGCACGCTCGACCGGTGTGCGAGCGCAGGGTGCCGGTCCCGGTGCCGGGGGCCCCCCACGGCATGGGACCCGCGGGTAGGATGCCGGGCGCATGCGTCGACCGATGAGGCCGCCCGCGTTCTTGGCCGTGACGGCCACGGCGTTCGGACTGGGGTTGGCCGCATGGCTCGGCCTGCCTTGGGATCCCCGGGGAGCGGAGCCCGCGCGGCC
>JAPKHB010000297.1 GCA_026647295.1 Planctomycetota bacterium
GCCACCTTCCGGCGCGCGTCGAAGCCAACAGCCTGCTCGAAAGCACGACGCCCTACGGGACCACGTTCTGGTGGCTGGAGATCGTGCTCGGCGCGCTGATCCCCGCCATCATCCTGCTGACGCCCAGCCTGCGCCGCCAGATGGAACAGGCCGCGCTGGTGATGGGGGCGCTCGCGCGGCGCCTGGGCCGCAACGAGCCGGCCTGGCGCCTGCTCGGCCTCCTGCACAACCTGGACTTCGACCGCGTGAAGGAACCCGAACGCCACTGCCTGGTCGCCGCCGAGGTGCTGCGGGCCCGGGGCATGCACCCGGCGGGCGTGCACGCCATCGCCGCCCACAACGACAAGGGCCTCGGGGCCACCGGCATCCGCTGCCTCTCGGTGCTCGACCACGCCGTGAGCGCCGCCGAGGCGGTCGTGGGGCTGATCCACGCCACCAGCCAGGTCCTGCCGTCCAAGGCGATCCGGGACGTGAAGCTCGCGAGCCTGAAGAAGCGCTACCGCGACGCGCGCTTTGCGGCCAACGTCGAGCGCGACCTGATCGCCCGCTGCGAGGGGGCGGGTGTCCCGCTCGACGAGTTCCTGGCCCTCTCCCTCGCCGCGCTCGCCGCCGCCGAACCGCCCGCCGGGTAGCCCGCCGCGGACTGTGCGGCATCCTTCCGCCGCCCGGGCCGCCGCAGCGCCCGCCGGCGGCCCGCACCGCCTCCCCGGGCCGAATGCAGTGGGTTGGCGCCGTCGGGTGCAGGGCGGTCAGGGCGGCAGCGTGAGCCGGAATGCGGGGCGGTCGGGGACCGCCACCTGCGTCACCGATGCCGGCTCGAAGAACCTCATGGCCTCTCCGGGCTCCAGTTCCCGGCGGAACACGCGCACCTCGTAGGTGCCCGGAAGGAGCCGGAGGTCGAAGGGCCGGCTGGCCGGGCCGATCCACTCCGCCAGGAGCACGCCCTTGGCATCTGCGGTCGCCTCGATGGTCACCCGCCGGGTCGGAAGCGGCCCAGGGGTGGACGGGGCGGGCACCGTCACGGTGACGCGCACGCCCCGCCGCAGCACCACGTCGACCGGCTGGGCCGAAGGCGGGTCCACCGGCACCTCTTGGCAGGTAGTGGCAAATCCGTCGGCGCTCGCGACGAGCCACGCCCGCGCGGCGTCGTGGCCGGCGGCGGCGCGGGGGGGCGCGGAAAGGACCGTGACGCCCGCGCCGTCCGTGTGCCCGAACGCGATCCGGGGCGCGGTGCCCGCCCAGCAGAGCCGCGCGCCCCCAACGGGCTGTCCGTGTTCGTCCAGCACCCGTAGGGGCACCGGCTCGCCCTGCGGCTCTGGCGCAAGGGCGACCCACACTTCCGTCGGTGGCTGGGCGTGCACGTCGACGACGAGCACCCGCGGCTCAAGACCGAAGGCCGCCAGGCGGATGGTTCGACGCCCGGGCCGGGAGATCAGCCGGTAGCGCCCGTCCACCAGCGGGACGCGCCGCGGCCAATCCTCGGCGTCTCGATCAATCCAGACCCACAGGGCATCGGGCAGCGGCCGGCCATCCGTCCGCGTCGCGCAAAGGCTCCAACCGATGCGATCCTCCACCGCAAAGGCGAGGGGGCCGCAGGGCACCTCGATCGTCCTCGGAGAGCCGAGTCGCGCCTCACCGGCGTGTTCCGTCTCCCGGCGCACCTCTACGCGATACGGTCCCTTCGTCACACCGTCGAAGCGGAAGCGGCCGCCCGCGTCGCAGGAAGCGCTGCGCTCCAGGAACTTCGGGGGGTTGGCCGCTTCCGGCGCGAGGAGCACCGTGACGGCGGCGAGGCCCGAGCCATCCAGGTCCGTCACGCGTCCCTCCACGACGTGCCGGTCATCCAACGCGAACTCGACCCGAGTCAGGGCGCCGGGCGCCAACTCCACCTCCTGCCACGCTCCGTGGGGTTGCGCTTCCAGGGCCACGGTCCGGCGGCCTGGCCAGAGTGAGTGGAACCGCGGGGGCCAAGGGCCCTGCGCGTTCAGGCGTTCCCCATCGACCCAGATGGTGCGGGCGTAGGACGCGGGCCTTCCCGCCCCCGTCATGCGCACCTCGAGGCTGGCGTGTGCCTGGAACGCCAGGTCCACCCGCCGGGCGTCGGTCGCCTCATCGAGACCCAGGCCCCGCACGCCCAGCACGGGAGGCCACTCCTCGTGCCGCGCCCAGACGCCGTAGGTCTGGCCCAGGCGCAGGCCGGGGATCCGGTAGCTCCCGTCGGCTGCGGTGACGACGACCAGGATCCCGTGGTACCAATCCAGGGTTCCAGGGATCCAGTTGCCCGCATCAAAGCCCACGCTTTGGTCCGGCGCCTGTTCCTCGAAGGCGGCGAAGACGGAGGCCTGCGGCAGCGGCCGTCCGTGGGGATCCACGACCCTGCCATACAGCGTTCCTCCGGCGTCGAGCACGAAGTCGACCCGCCGGTCCGTGCCGGCGGTGGGCAGGCTGGAGAAGTGCTCCGCCGCGTACTGGAATCCCGGAGCCCAGGCGACGAGTTCCCAGTAGGCTCCGGTGGCATTGCTCGGGGCGGGAACCTCGACCCGCCACTCGTAGCGCCCTGCGGAGTCGGTGGGGGGGGCGAAGGGGCCGATCGGTTCGCCGTGCGCGAACAGGTCCGACCCCTGGTTCGCGCCCACGAGGGCACCGGCGATGGGCAGGCCCGTAGCGGCCGCAACCACCTGACCGTGGACCCGCATCGTCGGCGCCAGGCGCACCTCGATCGAGGGAGCCTCGCCCCGCGCCGCGGCCGCGGGAGAGGATCCGAGCCACCGGCTTCCGCGAAGGTCCGGTTCGGCGCAGGCGGTGATCCGGGTCGGGGCTTCCGGCAGTTGCCCGAGGTCGGCGATCCCGTCGCCATCCGTCTGGGCCTCCCGAAGGGGCTCCGGGCCCTGGTAGGCGGCGACGCGCGCAGGTCCCAGCGGTGGCTGGTCGGTGGGCCATCGCACGCGCACGAGGAGTGGTCGGCCCGCCGCGCCCACGGCTTCCTCGTCGGGCGCTTGCATCCTGGCGCCGTCGAAGGCGCGGGGGCGTGCCGGGCGGCCGGGCCCACGGGCCAGCGCGGGCTCGCCTCCTTTCCGCGGGTCGCGGGCCGCGCCGACCTCCGCGGCACGCCGGGGAGCGTCGCCTGGCCCCGGTACGACCCACCAGGCGAACAGCACGGCGAACATGAGCGCGAGCACGGCGCCGCGCCACCGGAGGCGGAACATGCGGCGGATCCTAGCGCGGGTCGCGGGGCGGCATCGCGATTCGGGACCCTGGCGTCCGGGGCTGGCGGCGCGCGGGGGGCGGGTATCCTGGAGGTGGGCCGGGGCCGGGACGACGAGCAGCCGAGGAGTCGCGTGCGGAACCGCATCACCGGGTGGGGCGCCTGCGCCCTGGGGATGGTCGTCTGGCTGACCGGCTGCGGCGGCGGCGGAGGGGGCGGGGGGCTGTCCTACGGCCTTACGAACCGCACCACGCTCGCGCCGCTGGGCTTCCCCGCGGTCAACCCGACCCCCGGTCAACTCGACAAGAGCCTCGCCTGGCCGAACCTCGCCTTTGACCGTCCGGTCTACGCGATCGGCCTCCCCGACCCGGTCGCCCCCGAGCAGCCCGGCTGGATGTTCGTGGTGGAGCAGGACGGCACCCTCTTCGTGTTCCGCAACGACCCTGGAGTCACGGCGGGCGAGCGCCACGTGTTCCTCGACTTGAGCGCCGCCGCGGGCGGGCCGGTCAGCCGGGCGAGCAACGAGGAGGGGCTGCTCGGCCTTTGCTTCGACCCGGACTTCGTCACCAACGGGCGCTTCTACCTCCACTACTCGGCGGCCTCGCCCCGCCGCTCGGTGATCGCCCGCTTCACGGCCGACCTCCCACTCGCCTTCCCGCCGGTGGCGCAGGCGGCCACCCAGTCGGTGATCCTGGAGGTGGCGCAGCCCTTCGCCAACCACAACGCGGGGATGCTCGAGTTCGGGCCGGACCTGATGCTCTACGTCTCGATGGGCGACGGGGGCTCGGGCAACGACCCGCAGGGGCACGGGCAGAACCTCGGGACGTTGCTGGGCACGATGCTGCGCATCGACGTGCGCAATCCGCCCCCCGGGCAGGCGTACGGCATCCCGGCCGACAACCCCTTCGTCGGGGTCGCCGGGGCCCGCGAGGAGATCTGGGCCTACGGTCTGCGCAATCCCTGGCGCTGGTCCTTCGACGCGGCCACCGGGGACCTGTGGCTGGGCGACGTCGGGCAGTCCTCGCGCGAGGAGATCGATCGGATCCGCAAGGGAGGGAACTACGGGTGGCCCGTGTACGAGGGCATCCAGAGCCACCTCAACCCCGGGGCGCTGCCCCCGGAGGCGTTCGACCAGCCGGTGTGGGACTACGGCCACGTGGGCGGGAACACCGTGGTGGGAGGCTTCGTGTACCGGGGCGAGGACCTGCCCTCGCTGCGGGGCGCCTACGTCTACGGCGACTACGGCCTGAACAACGTCTGGGCGCTGGTCCACGACGGCCAACAGGTGATCTCGAACACGCAGGTCCAGACCGTGAACCAACTCGCCTCGTTCGGCCTGGACGAGCGGGGCGAAGTGCTGGCCGTGGGCCTGGACGGGTCGGTGTGGCGATTCTCCGAGGCCGACCCCCCCCCCCCCCCCCCCCCCCCCCCCCCCCCCCCC
>JAPKHB010000298.1 GCA_026647295.1 Planctomycetota bacterium
AGATCCGCACGCCCAACACCCGGCAGATGCTGGTGACCCCCGAGCTGCAGCAGTTCATCGACATCTCGCTCGCCTCGTCGATGACCGGCTGGCTGCTCCCGGGCTACACCGACCGCAACCGGGACCACGGCGTGATGGCGCACGGCGCCTTCGGCTGCAACAACGAGTGGTCCTACATGGTCGCGGTCACCAACGGTGACAGCGGCGACTCGATCCGCAACGTCTTCGACCCCCGCACCGACGACAACCTGGCCTACAGCGCGCGCCTGAACTGGGCGTTCGCCAAGGCCATCGGCTACCAGGAGGGGGCGCTCAACTTCGACACCTGCTCGTGGTACGGCGAGGTCGGCGTCTGGGCGTACTACCACGCGGACCGCATCGACAAGTCCCACACGGAGATCTTCGACACCTTCTTCTACGGCATCGACCTGGCCCTGGGCTACGGCGGCTTCTCGTTCACCGGCGCGCTGACGCTGGCGAACATCGACGTGGGCCCCGGGGGCGGCAGCGACGCCGACTTCATCGCCTACCTCGCGCAGCTCGGCTACCACTTCCCCGGCACGGCCTGGGAGGTCGCGGCCCGCTGGAGCGCCTGGAACCTCGACGGCGGCACCACCGACACGACGACCACCGAGTACGCCTTCGGCGTCAACTACTACCTCAACGGTCACGGCAACAAGCTCCAGCTCGACGTGACCTTCTTGAGCGGCGAGGATGTCCTGTTCCCGGACTTCTACGGCGGCTGGCTGTTCGGCTCGGGCGACGAG
This sequence comes from Planctomycetota bacterium, assembly GCA_026647295.1. Classification (GTDB taxonomy): domain Bacteria; phylum Planctomycetota; class PLA2; order PLA2; family JAEUHO01; genus JAPKHB01. The sequence goes on from JAPKHB010000298.1 coordinate 768, forward strand.
GACTACGTGACCCTCTTCCGCTTCCAGTGGCAGCTCGCCCTGTAGGCCCCGAGTCGCGTCGCGGATCCCCACCGGTGCCCCCGGCGGCCCACGGCCGCCGGGGGCGCCTTGCGTTTTGGGCCGGTCCAAAGGGGGGGGTGCCGGCCGGGGGCGCGGCGGACCCGCCCGGGCGCCCCGGTCCCCAGGGGCGGGCCGAAGCGTCCGATCCGTCCCCCCGGCGGCGAGGGCGGTTGAGGGCCCGGGGCGGGCGGTCGATAGGGGCCCGGGAGCGTGGCCGGAGGACCGCAGGCACCTCGTGAGCAGCCTTTCGCCCACCGCTTCCCAGGCCCCGCGGCGCCCGCGGGCGGCCGGCTTCGCCCTCGTGGACGTGCTCCTGGCCGGCGCCGTGCTGCTGATCGCCGTCCTGGGCCACGTGGCCAGCACGGTGGCCCAGCACGATCTCTCGCGCACCGAGCGCGAGCGCAGCGCGGCCCTGCGCACGGCCGGCCGGCTGCTCGAGCAACTCCGAGCCGACGAAGACTGGAGCGGCCTGTACGCCCGCCTCCACCTCTACCAGACGCGGGCGGGCACGCTCGGCGACGCGACGGCGCTGCTGGCCGACGGGCGGCGCACCTATCCCCCCTCGACCTACCTGCCGGGCTTCGAGGCGCCCGAGGGCTTCACCGTGTTGCTCGAGGTCCCCCACACGGTCGATCCCCTCACGGGGGTCGGCGCGCTGCGCGAGGACGCCGACGCGCCCGACCTGCTGCTCCCGGCCGACCTCAACGGGGACGGCCGCATCGACGCGGCGCCGCGGGACGGCGACTACCGTTTCCTCCCGGTCCGCTGCACCTTCCGCTGGCGCTTCGAGGGCCAGCGGCGCGTGCAGCAGACCCGCATCGTGGTCTGGATGCGGAGGCCCTCGTGATCGGCCCCCCCCGGACCGCGGCCCGCGGCTTCACCCTGATCGAACTCGCCCTCGCCATGGCGGTCGCGGCGACGGCCTTCAGCGCGCTCGTCGCCCTGTTTGGCGTCACGCGCCGCCTGTCCGACGAGAGCCGGCTGGCCACCCGCACCGAGTCCGAGCACCGGGCGAACCTCGTCGCCGTGGCGGCCCTCCTGCGCGACGCCGACCCTGCGAGCCTCACGGGATTCGACGAGTCCGGCGTCGCGAGCCGCCCCGGCTTCCAGCGCTTCGACGGCCTCGTCGGTGCGGACGTCACGCGCACGGCCGCGCTCGAACTCGCCTGGGAACCGTACCCGGACGGGGGCCGGGACGACCGGGGCGTGCGCCTGGGCCAGGTCGTGCTGCGGCGCGACGGCAGCGTGGAGCGTGTGCTCGCCCGTCGCGTGCCGGAAGGGGGCTTCGGGGTCACCCGCTCCGGGCGCACCCTCGCGGTGCGCGTCGAGACCTTCCACGCCTCCCGGGAGGCGCACCTCACGGGCCGCACCGTCGACACCTTCGAGGTCTGCTTGAGGAACTGACGATGCGCCGCCCGCCCATTCCCCCCGGCCCGGAGCGCGGGTTCTTCACCGCCCCCGCCCTGTTCGTCGCCCTGCTCCTCCTGGGGGTGTCGGTCGCGTTCCTGGGGCACACCATGGCCGAGGTGCGCAACGTGAGCCAGTTCGAGTCCCAGGGGCTCGCGCTCGAGTTGGCCGAGACGGGCCTCGTGCGGTCGGAGATGGAGTTCTTGAGCCAGGTCGACGCCGACGGCGACGGGCTCGGCACCGTCGCCGCGTCCTGGCGCGGGGGCGACTTCGACACCCAGGCCTTCGAGGTCAGCGCCGAGGAGACGGGCGAGGCGGGCGTCTACCGCCTGGTCGCGACCGGGACGCACCGGCACGCGGTGCGGCGCGTCGAACTCGGGCTCAGGGTCGAGAGCCCCTTCGTGTTCCGGCACGCCCTCTTCGCGCGCGACCGCCTGACGATGGACTCCTCGGTGGCGACCGACTCCTACGACAGCCGGCTCGGCACCTACGCGTCGCAGGCCACGCGCAGCGACGCGCTCGGGGCGTACGCCGAGGCGACCGGGCACGTGGGCAGCAACTCCGCCATCGAGATCCGCTCGAGCGTGCGGGTCCGCGGCGACGCCCGGGCCGGGCCCGGCTTCACGACGACCATCGTCGGGAGTTCCGCCCGGGTCACCGGCGACCGCACCCCGATGGAGGCGCCGTACGACGTCCCCGACCCGCCGCTGGCGGACTTCGAGGCGGCCTACGCCACGAACGACAACGCCCGGGACGTCTCGAGTGGCACCGACCGGAGTTGGAACGCCACCACGCACAACCTGACCGTGACGGGGAACGCGACCCTGCGCCTGCGCGGGGGGACCTACTTCTTCAACGACTTCATCTTCGACAGCAACGGCGTCTTGCAGGTGGACGCTCCGAGCACCATCTACGTCACGGGCCGGTTCGTCTTCAACTCCTCCTCCCGGATCAACTTCGGCGGCGCCCCGGCCGACCTGCGCTTCATCGCGCACCCGTACGGCCTCACGCCGGGCTACACGGCGCCGACCGAACCGATCACCTTCACCAGCAGCGTGAACGCCGCGTTCACGCTCTACGCGCCGGGCCGCAACGTGACCCTCGACTCGAGCCTGCACGTCTACGGCGCGATCGTCGGGCGCCGCGTACACGCCGACAGCAGCGTGCGGGTGCACTATGACCGGGCGCTGGGAGACGCGGGCGGCGGCGGCGGGGTGGTGACGCAGCGGCTCTACTGGCGCGAACTGACGCGCACGGAGCGGTGAGGCACCGTGGCGGACGAGGCCCCCCTCCTTCGGTCCGCCCGCGGCGCGCGGGCCGCGTGGGCCCGGCTCGTGGCCTGCGCGCTCCTGCTCGCCTCCGGCGGCGTCCTGTGCGGCGTGGCGGTGGGACAGGACGGGCGCCGCCGCCTGCTTTCGGACTCCCTGGCGAGCCCGAACCAGGTGCGCCAGGACCTGAAGAGCCACCTCGGCCGCGACCCCGAGGGGGGGGCGGCGCTCGCCCGCGGCCTGGCCGACGAGGGCGGGCCCGCGGCCGCCGAGGGCCTGGCCCTGCTGGCCCGCCATCGGGATCCGGCGGTGCGCGAGGCCGCGTTCCTCGGGGCCACCGTCCTGCAGCTGCGCCACGGCGGTCTGCGCGAGGCCGCCGTCGCGGTCCTTGTGCCTTACGCGGGCGCCCGGCCCGGCGAACGAAGGGCGGCGCTCAAGGCGCTCGCCTGCGTCGGGGACGGACGGGACGTGCCGCGCCTGATCGAGTTGCTCCGGGACCGGGAGCCCGGCGTCGCGGCCCTGGCGCGCCAGGCGCTGGTCCGGCTCATGGGCGTGGGGCCGCTCGTGCGCCACCCCGAGCGGCTCGAGGCCTGGTGGGCCGGGGTGCTCGCGCGGGCGGGCCCGGAACTGGACCTCGCGCTGGACACGCTGGAGCGCACCCCCGATCCCGCGGCGCGGCGCGCGGCGCGGGCCCTGCTCGGCCTCAAGGGGCTCCAGGACCTCGGCCGGGTCACCGCACGGCTGCACGCCTGGTTCGCGGCGGGCCCGCCGGAGTTGCGGGCCGAGGCGGCCGCGCTGGTCGGGGAGTTCCGCCTGGCCCCACTGGCCCGCGAGGTGGCGGTCCTGGCGGCGACGGGCGCGGGCGCGCCGGCGGACGCCGCGCGCGCGGCGCTGGCCCGGCTCGGCGTCCCCGTCCCCGGCCGTGACGCCGATCCGGACTAGGACCGGGCGGCGGGCGGCCTGCTCCCAGGGAGGTGCCGGGCCAAAAGCAGGCCGAGCCCGGCGGGCGGACCGCCGGGCTCGGGCAGGGGACGCAGGGCGCCTGGCGCCCCATCGGGGGCCCGCGCTACATGTAGTTGATGAACCAGCGGCGCGTGGAGTGGTTGTCCACCTCGCGCTC
>JAPKHB010000299.1 GCA_026647295.1 Planctomycetota bacterium
AATCGCGTTCCGGCGATCGCATCTTAGGCTGTGAGCAAATTTTGTGCCAAGCCGCAAGGCAGGAGTCTATAGACCCGGCATCGAACCTAAAATTCCCGCTCCTGGGCCCGCGGTCCGGACGGGTCTGGCCGGCCGCTTGCGTACGGGCAGCGCACCGGCGCCTGGACGGGGCGCCGGGACGGTGCGGCGCGCACGCGCTGGGGCTTCCTCGCGGGGCCGAAGCGCGCGCCGGGGCGACGCGGAACGAAGGACCCGACCGGGGCAGGAGGAGCGACGATGGGGTGCAAGGGCGTGGTCGAGGCCGCCGGTGGCGGGACCTGCGGGTGGGGCCGGATCGCGGCCGGGTGGGGGAGCGCTGCGGCGCACGCGGCCGCGGGGTTGCGTCTGGTGCTGGGCGCGCTGGCCCTCCTGGCGGCCGCCGGGGCCCTGGCCCATGCCGGCGTCGGCGACTACCGCGTGAGCGACGAGAGCAAGGTCTATCACGGCAACCCGCGCCTGTTCCAGCGCCCGGCCGAGATCCGCAGCAGCGACGTCTACGCCCAGATCCCCGAGTACCAGGAGATCGTGCGCAAGGGCCTGACCGACAAGGACCCGCGCTACCACTTCCTGATGAAGCGCGCCTCGGAGCGCTTCTGCGAGGCCGTCAAGGCGATGGCCCGCGACGCCGCGAACGACCACGACCTGGTGGCGGAGTCCGGCGCGGTGACCCGCGTGCGCAAGGAGGCCGCCGAGGTCCCCGACCGCACCGACGCCGTGATCTCCAAGCTGGGCTGATGCGCCCGGAGGCGTCTTGCCGCCGGGCGGCGCCCGGCCTCGGGACCCGCGCCGCCGGCGCGGTGGCCCTGACGCTTTGCCTCGGCCTCCTCGGGGCGGGCCCCGTGGCGGCCGACCCCCCGGCACCGGACACGACCCCGGCCCCGGTCCCGGCGCCCTACCCGGGGCGCATCGAGGCCTGGCTCGCCGACCCCCGCCGGCCGGAAGCGGGTCCGGATGGGCAGACGCGCCTGATCTACCGGCCGGAGTTCCAGCCGGCGCCGCTGCTCCTCGGCCAGGTGGGGGGGCTCGGCATCCCCGGCCTGCACCTCGAACTGACCACCCCGCTGATCAGCGCCGCGCTTCCCCCCAAGGGGCCGCGGCCCCCGCCGCAGCCCTCCCGGATCCTCCTGCGGGGCCCGCCCGGGGCTGTCGCCCAGGGCCTGGCGCGCCTGGAACATCTGGACCGGCCGCCGGCGAGCGTCGAGGTCCGGGGCCTGGTGTTCGAGGTGCGCTGCCACGACCGGCGCGAGAGCGGCGGAGCGCTCGGCGTCGAGGCGACGGGCCCCGACGATGGGGGCGGGAACCTGTTCCGGGGCTTCGGCCACGCCTACGAACCCCCCTCGGAACTCGCCGTCCGGATGCTCGGCGCCCGCCCCTTCGAGGGGACGAACCTCACCTTCGCCGCCGCGTGGAATTCGGGCCGCTTCGACGCCACGCTGCGCGCGCTGGCCAAGCGGGGGGAGGCGGCCTACCTCGCCCGCCCCCGCCTGGTGCTCACCGAAGGGCGGCCGGCGCGCCTGGAGGTGCTCCGCACCCTCTCGGTTCCCGTGGTGGAGGAGACCGCGAGCGCTCCGGTCACCACGCTGGCCGAGGTGCAGGTCGGGATGAAACTCGGGCTCCTCGCCGTGCGCGTCGGGGCCGAGGGCGCCCTGGTCGACGTGGACCTGTGGCTCCGGGTGCCCGAGCAGAGCGAGGACCCCCGCGCGCCGGTGGGCACGGTGCTGCTCCGGGAGCGCCACCTCACCACCCGCGTGACGCTGCGCGCGGGCCAGCCGGCGCTGCTGGGGGGCCTCTTCCTCCGGCGCCTGGGCAACGGGCGCGCGGGGCTGCCCGCGCTGGGCGGGGCGGCGCCCTGGCTCGACCCCCTGCTCTCCCGCCGGGACCGGGGCGGGGAGCGCAGCGAGCTGCTCGTCGCGCTCGAGGCGCGAACGGTCCGACCCGCGCCCGGGCCGCCGGCGGAGCCGGCGGCGGCCGGGCGCCGGCCGTAGGCCCGCGGGGGGCCGGGCGTCAGCGGCGGTCGCGTCCGCCGCCGCCCCGCCCGTAGCCGCCGCCACGGAAGGGCCGGCCGCCGCCCTCACGCGGCCGGCGGTCGCCGTCGCGGGGCCGGCGGTCGCCGTCGCCGCGCGGCGGCGGCGCGTCGCCGCTTGGCGCGGGGGCCGTGGCGTCCTGGCCCAGTTCGATGAGCGCCTGCTTGCGGGACAACTTCACCCGCCCCGAGTCGTCGACCAGGATCACCTTGACGGGGACGATGTCGCCCATCTTGACCACGTCGTCGACGCGGCCGACGTAGCCGTCGGCCAGCTCGGAGATGTGGCACAGGCCCTCGATGCCCGGGATGATCTCGAGGAAGGCGCCGAAGTCCTTGATGGAGGTGACCTTGCCGTCGTAGATCTTCCCGAGGGTGGCCTCCTCGGCGATCGCCTCGACCTGCTTGCGGGCCGCCAGTGCGGCCTCGGCGTTGGTCGAGAAGATCTTCACGCGCCCGGTGTCGTCGACCTCGACCGTCGTGCCCGTCTCCTCCTGGATGCGGCGGATGTTCTTGCCCCCGGGGCCGATCAGCATGCCGATCTTCTCGGGCTTGATCTGCACGAACTCGACGCGCGGGGCGTGGCGGCTGTACTCCTCGCGCGGGCGGTCGATCGCCTTGAGCATCTCGCGCAGGATGTGCATGCGCCCCTCCCGGGCCTGGTCGAGCGCCCGGCGCAGGAGGTCCTTGGAGACGCCGGTCATCTTGATGTCCATCTGGAGGGCGGTGATGCCCACCTGGGTGCCGGCCACCTTGAAGTCCATGTCGCCGGCGTGGTCCTCGTCGCCCAGGATGTCGGAGAGCACGACGGCGCCCTGCCCCTCGTCCTCGACCAGGCCCATGGCGATGCCGGCGACCGGACGCTTGATCTTGACGCCCGCGTCCATCATCGCCAGCGTGTTCCCGCACACCGACGCCATGGAGGACGAGCCGTTGGACATCAGCACGTCCGACACGATGCGCAGCGTGTAGGGGAAGTCCTCCATCGCCGGCAGGACCGGCAGGAGCGCCCGCTCGGCCAGCGCCCCGTGGCCCACCTCGCGGCGCGAGGGGCCGCGGATGGGGCGGGTCTCGCCCACGCACAGCGGGGGGAAGTTGTAGTGGAGGTAGTACTTGCGGGTGAAGGCCTGGGCGTTGAGCCCGTCCTCCAGCTTCTCGTCCATGCCCGTGCCCAGCGTGGCGGCGACCAGGGCCTGGGTCTCGCCGCGGGTGAAGAGCACCGAGCCGTGCGCGCGCGGGAGGAGGCCGACCTCGATCTGGATCGGGCGGACCTCGTCGGGCCGGCGGCCGTCCACGCGGGTGCCCGACAGCGCGGCCTCGCGGATGATCTGCTTCTCCAGGTCCGAGAGCGCCTCGTCCACGGCGGCCTTGGGGAAGCGACCCTCGGGGGCCTCGTCGGTCGCGACCAGGGCCGCGCGGGCCTCCTCGACCAGCGCGCGCTTGCGCGCCGTGCGGTCGAGCTTCTCGCGCGCGAACAGGGCCTCCTTCATCCGGCCCTTGTAGGCGGCGACGGCCTGCGCCACCGCTTCGTTCTTCGGCGGCGCCTTCCACTCCACGGGCGTCCAGCCGGCGAGGCGCCGCAACTGCTCGATCGCCGCGCAGATGCGCTTGATGATCTCGTGGGCGAACTCGATCGCTCCGATGGCCTGCTCCTCGGTGACCTCGTTCATGCCGCCCTCGACCATCGTGACGGCCTGCCGCGTGCCGGCCACGACCATGTCCATGGCCGAGACGGCGCGCTGCATCGTGTCGGGGAAGGCGACGTACTCGCCGTCCACCAGGCCCACGCGCACGGCGCCGATCGGGCCCAGGAAGGGCACCGGGCTCAAGGCGACCGACGCGCCCGCGCCGATGATCGACAGCACGTCCGGGTCGTTGAGCTGGTCGTACGAGATGACCAGGCTCTGGATCTGGACGTCGTTCTTGAAGCCCTCGGGCCACAGCGGGCGGATGGGCCGGTCGGCCATCCGCATGGTCAGGATCTCCTTGGGGCTCGGCATGGCCTCGCGCTTGAGGAAGCCGCCCGGGATCTTGCCGGCGCTGTAGGTCTTCTCGCGGTAGTCGACCGTGAGGGGGAAGAAGTCGAGCCCGGGCCGGGGGGGCGCGGTGGACGTCGCCGAGAGCACCATGGTCTCGCCGAACTGGATGAGGGCCGCTCCGGCGGCCAGCCGGGCCATGCGCCCGGTCTCGATGCGCAGGGTGCGTCCCCCGACATCGACCGTCACTTCGTGAATGGACAAGGATCCTCCTACTTGCGGATTCCCAACTCCCGGATCAGCGCCTGGTAGCCCTCGAGATCCTTCCTGGCGTAGTAGCGCAGGAGGGCCGAGCGGCGGCCGACGAGCGTCAGCAGCCCGCGTCGCGTGGCATGGTCCTTCGGGAACCGCTTGAGGTGCTCCGTGAGGTGCTGGATGCGGTCCGTGAGGATCGCCACCTGCACCCGAGTCGAACCGGAGTCCTTCTCGTTCGCGCGGTACTTCTGGATGACTTCAGCCTTGCGGGGGTTCTTGACGGCCATCGGGGGCCTCCGTCACCTCCGGCCAGGCCGGCCGGGC
>JAPKHB010000003.1 GCA_026647295.1 Planctomycetota bacterium
GCTGGAGGATCCAGGACAGATCCAGGCCGACCTCGCTGGCGCGCTGCCGGATGTCCCGCAGCGCCGCCACTCGCACTTTGGACAGCCACTGGCGCGTGTGCCCGCTGAGGCGCGCGGCCTCGGTCATCCCGGGTCCGCCGAGGCGTCGGGGCGCGAGCAACGCCGCCGCCAGGTGGCCGTGGCGCTGGATCACCACGTCCAGGATGGCGGCCAGCTTCCGCTCCGCGTCCTCCAGGGCCAGGGCCACGTCCGGTCGCGGTCCCTGCGCCTCCCCACCGCGGTCCCATGCGTGGTCGCGCTCGCGCTCTTCTCGGCGGAGCTGCCCGCGCATCTCCGCCCGGGCGTGCTGCCAAGCCACTCCGGCCGCGTAGGCGATCAACGGCTCGTGCGCGCAGTAGCCCCCCAGGGGCCCGGCCTCGGGGGGGTGCCCGCGCGTGAGCAGGAGGCCGGGCAGGTCGTCAACGACCTCAGTCACACGGCGGCGATCCGCGCGCCAGCGCCGCCTGAGGTAGGCGGCGACCGGCTGAAGCACGCACACGCCGAACCGGTCCCAGGCGCCCGTAGAGCCCAGTTGGCAGGCGCAGGCCAGGTACAGATCCTCGGCGTGGACTTCGCCAAGGGTCGAACGCGAGGCTCCGGCGGCGGCCGAACCGTCGGCCGCCAGCCGCTCCGCGGCCTGCAGGGCGTGCGGTCGGAAGTACGCCGGGGCGCAGCGCAGGCCGGCATGGGCCCGTGCGCCCCGCGCGAAGGCGAGCCCCAGAGCCTCGTCGATCCCCCGTGAGTCCCCCGAGCGCACTCCAGACCTCCAATCGCGCGTTGAGCGGCCGGGAGGATAGCAGGGAGCCGGGGAGGACATGAAGGCCCCGGGGAAGGCCGACCGCGCTACCAGTCAAGGGACTCGCCAGGGCCCCCCATCGGGCCCCCAGGGGGCGCCTCGGCCCCGCACCGTGGGCCGACGCAGAACCCACGACAGGGACTAAGGTCCCAGAATTCACGAGTGGGGCCAGATCCCCGTTGGGGGCCCAGGCTGCGCATGACTCCGGTCGTAACCCCGCTGCCTGGAATGGGTTACGGACGCCCAGTTGCCACGTCGCGGAGCTGGCTGGCTCGGCCCCGGGAAAAAAAGTCGGAAAAATCAGGTTACCGACGGCGATTCGGCGGACCAGTACTTAATGGAGGCGGCGACCTCGACGGGCCTCCGGAGGACGCGCGATGGCACGCCAGATTCGCAGGTTCGGTCGGTGGCTCCTGGGGCTGGGGGCCCTGGCCGGGATGCTCTTCCTGCTGCTTCCGCCCCACCGGCCGGCCCGGGCGGCCACGTTCACGAGCCCCATCTGGACGCTCTCGGCCACGCTGGAGTGCCCCTGCAGCTGCGACTGCAACCGGCCGCCCAACACCTCGCCCGAGGGGGTCAACTACATCAGCACGGCGCTGAACGAGGGCTTCTTCGTGGCCTCGATGCCCGGCGTGCGCGAGGCCGTCTGATGCGCGGGGGCGCTCTCTCCGTCGCCGATGTCCTCGTCCCCTGGGACGCGCCGAGCGGACGCCCGTGGTCGGTCACGCTCGCCTTGGCCGAGGTGTCGATCGAGACGCTCGCGACGGGGTCCGAACTCGACGTGCCCCTGTGGGGGGTCGTCTCGGGACCCCACCCCCTCCCGGACGTAGGCCGCCTGACCCTCGGCGACCGGCTGCGCATCACGCTCGACGCGCCCGGAGGCCGGGGCGCACGCCGCGTGCGGCTGGAACCGCTGCAGCCCGTGCCGCCCGAGGAGCGTTCGGGTCCCGACACTGGGCCGCTCCCCGGCGTTCTGGTTCGCATCGTCCCCGGTGCGTTCGAGCTGGACCCCGCCGATCACCGCTTCGGGTTGCCCCCCGACGCGAACCCCAAGGATCAACACGGGCCCGAGGGTCCGGAAGGAGAGGACGCATGATCGTAGGCACGACGCTCTTCAAGCTGGACGGCAACCCCTACTACTCGCCGGAGTTCCCGCGTGGGGGCTTGGCCGGTGTGTTCGTGATCGATGTCACCCACGTGGTCTCGACGCCGGACGTGACGGTGACGATCGAGCACCGCAACGCGGAGGACACCTCCTTCGCGACGGCGGCGACCTTCTCTACGATCTCGGCCGTGGGCACGGCCATCCAGGAGGCCACCTCGCTCAAGGAGATCATCCGGCTCAAGTTCACCTTCGATGCCGGCGACGGCGCCCTGGCGGGCCTCCACTTCGTGCTGCAGGCCCCGACCTGGCGGCCCTACGACTAGGCATCCCCGTCCCCGGGGGCGGCCGGCGGCCTTGCCGCTGCCGCCCCCCCGGCTTGGAGCATCCTCCCCATGATCGTCGACACGACCCTCCTCAAGCTCGGCGGGACGCCCTACTACACGCCACCCTTTCCCCGCCAGGGGCTTGCGGCGACCTTTGTCGTGGACGTGGTCGAACTCACGGGCTCGCCCACGGTGACAGTGGATGTCGAGCACCGCAACCGCGACGAGACCTCCTTCGCCAGCCTAGGGACGTTTTCCTCGATCACGACCGACGGGCTCAAGACCGCGAGCTTCTCGGCGATCAAGGAGATCGTAAGGCTCAAGATCACCTTCGCAGCGGGCGACGCTTGGAGCGATGCGATCCGCTTGATCGTGCAGGATCCGTCATGGAGGCCCTACTAGTGCTGCCGCCGGGCAGCCTCAGCGGCGTTCCCTGGGGTGCGTCCCACAGTTTGACTCTGTGGCCTTCCCGCAGGCTTCCATGGGGGAAGACAGCCTGCGGAACGCCTGGAATCGGCGCTTGCAGTTGTGGGGATTGCGCATGCAGCGGGCGTCCGGACTTCGAGCAAGGCTGTGCGCTGTGCGGCGGAGCAGTTTCCGGCCGGTTCGCTTCTGCTCTGCAGTGGAGTTTTCGCATGCACCGGACTAGCCTTGAGGCTGACGAGGGAACTGGCGTTGCGGCCATGTTGAGTTCGATGGCTAGGGCACCGTTGACGCCCAGGTTCATCGCAACACCTGCGGACAACGCGCTCATGCGGCTCATCGCCCAAGCGCACTCGCAGCAGACGATCGACCGGATTGGGTACGCATGGAGTTGCACGACCCCCCGCCCAATGATCCGTATCAGGTTCATCTCCGCTGGACCGAGCTGTGCGGATGAGCCTGTGGCGTGCGGCACCGCGGGGGGGGCAGATGACGAGAGGCCTGCGCGTCCCAAGCTGCTTCCCTTTGTCGAGCCGGGGACGCCCCAGTCGTCGTAGAGTGGCCGCAGACAAGTCCAGGCCGCGAGCCTGAGTCTGTGGGCTACAGGTTCAAGGTCCAATACTGCAACCTCACCAAGAACTCATGGATGTACCAGATCGTCTCCATCCTCGAAGCGGGTCACATACGAAAGCCCGATGGCACCCGTGGGGCCTTCACGTACGAGAGGATTCTAATTGGTGAGATCTTCCGAGTTGACGATCACGGGTGTACGATCGTACCCGACCGTCACATGTCCCTGCGACTCTATGGCAATCCCCCCCGGCAACCTGATGCTGACTCCGCTACGCAGTCCGTCTGCTTGCTCTGCGACTACCAAGTTATTCGGAAGGCCTGGCAATATGACAATGTCCAGGTGCATGCCCCTCCCGGGGCGTTGGAGAGCGGGGACAATCCTCTACCTAGGAGCATCCAGCGTAGTTTTTCGGACGATCCGGGTTACCACCTGACCGAGTACATCAGGGAGGGCAAGGGCTGTTTGCTGGATGGCGCGGACCTGAGGTTCTCTCGCGGCTGGGGGCTGGCTCATTCACAGCGGGCGGTGGCCGGATGGAGCACGTATTTCACCTGGGCGATACCCTGCGCGCCCCCGCCTGCTTCCCCCCCCTCTCCAGGGCCGAGCGGCGCGCCGCCAGGTCCTCCCCTCCCCCCTCCCATCATCCCGCCGCCGACGACTCCTCCTCCGCGCCCCCTGCAGCCTGAGCATGGCTCAAAGTCCGGCGTGCCGACCTTTAGCTCCTCGGACGATTTCGACATCGGAGGGAAGGATGCGCCGCGCGTACGTCCGGGGCCGAGCGGATGGACCCGGGACGAGGGCGGTCCTCGGGGCGAGTCCGGCGAAGGGCGCCGTCCGGTACCAAGATGATCCACCTCAATGCTTTGCGCCCGATCGGGGGGAAGGCAGCACTGGCGGCTCCGGTCTCAGTGCTATTGTCGGCCTTGGCTGCTTTGGGATGCCACAACCGGCTGACTCCGGTGTCGAGTCGTTCCCCCGACGCCAGCGCGCCGGCCGCGCAGAATGAGGAGGCCCTGGACGAATGGCGGAGGGCGCTGGCGGAGTGGGAGATGGATCCGAAGCGCTCCCGGCCACTCCCTGCGGTTACCCTGCGCGATGTTCCAGTGCTTGTGGGATTGCTGCGGGAGTCCGTGGCGTTGGCGGCTGTAGCTGCGCTACGTTCCGATGATGAAGTACTCGCCGCCGCAGTTCCCGGCGTGATCGCGGAGTTCCGCCGAGCCTTGGAGGCCCGCGTGCCATCGCGGGCGGAGTACGCGCCGGCGAGCAAGGCGGAACTAGGCGACACGAACGTTAGACTTTCTGCCCTGAAGTTCTTCGCGGCGGCCGGGCCCGTTGCATCGGCGGTCGGGGAGGATCTCGTTACACTCCTCAAGCGTGCACGAATCGATGGGGAGTATTCCGGGCACGAGAACGCACTCGCACGGGCGATCGCCGCAGTTCTGTCCGAGGACCCCACGCCCCTCGTGGCGGCTTCGCGGCACGAGCACGCTGGTGTTCGACTTGAAGCTTGCCACGCGATGCGCTACATGATGCGAGCCCGGGACGTTGTCGGGCCGGCTCTGGCCGAGCGGATCGGTGATGTGTCGGATGCGGTCGTACGTGAGGCTGTGAGTGCGCTGGGCGAACTAAGGTGGAGTAGTCGTGAGATCGTAGAGGCCCTCGAAGCACGGATCGGGATCGCTAAGTCGGATTTGGGTCCCCTGAAGCGCGGACTAGCCCACCTACGAGAGATCGCATCCACTGCTCGAACAGGTGACTCCAAGTGAAAACTCGCGGAGTTGCCATTCAGATCGAACGGCAGGATCTTGACGAGATCTTGTCAGTCGGAGGGCGGCCAGCGGTGGGCCTACCTGGTCTGGCGGACAAACCCAGGGGAATCGGAAGCGCCGAGGAGCCGGACCGGCAGGCGCAGGCTGGACCTCTTGGGTCGGGTTTCAAACCACGGCGCCTCGGGGCCTTCGCCGGGGTTGGCGCTCCGGGTGGTGGCCTGATAGGCTCTGGGGCAGTCATGGCGACGAGGACTCGCACGGGCGGTGCAGGAGGTCGCGGCGCGGACCAGCGCGTAATGCGCCGCTGTTGGCCATGAGCAGCCGTTCGATGTTCGGTTCGCCGGGGAAGGCTGGTGCCCGCTGCACAGGCTGTGGCGGTCAGTCCTGCGCAGAAGACCAGGCGCAGCGTGCCCTCGAGTTCTCACTCGTCATGGCGGCCAGGCAGAGCAGTGCCATACCCTTCTGGAACATCGCGGGCATTGGCGACATGTATCACCGCTCTTTCCGCGGCGAGCGGAGTGACGCCACCGACCAAGCTGTCCTTGGAGCCGTGCGCCTCGCGTCAGAGTTCGCCGATGTCCTGGGGCGCACGCTCGTCGGGCCCCTGCTCGCCTTCGCAGGTCTTGATCTTGCGCTGCTTGACGATGCGGCGGAGGACGAACCTCGAGTGGGAGGTGGGCCACGTGGGCCACGAATGGACCCGGTGCCGAATCCCTACGGCAGCGATCTCAGAGCCGAGGGTGGGGAAGACTCATATCCAGCCGTGCCGGGCGGCTCTGGAGGGGGGGCGGGCGGCGGCGGAGCCCGCTGCGAAGTCAAGCGGTGGGCATATCCTCTCTACTGGGTTCCGGTCCCAGGCAAGGGCGAGAACGTGGACCCGGAGGACATGTTTGTCGGCTTTCACTTCGAGGCTGAAATCGAGTTCAAGGAAGAGCCGGAGAGCGGGATCTACTGCATGTGTTGCGTGTTTCGGCAGTTCCTCAAGAAGACGGTCACAACGGGTGTGGGGTCCGACTTGGAGTCAACCGGGCGCACCCCGCGGTCAGGAGCTTGGGGTCGCGACACCCAGAGTGGGGAGCAGTATGGCGGATCGCGCAAGGACAGAAGTGCCAGCGATGGCAAGACGGCCAACCCACCGGACTCTCAAGCGGGGGAGGCCGCTCACAGGTGGAGCAAGTGTGAGATTGCCTTCGATGATTCGCCCGGCGAACCTGTTGGGGCCCTCGGTGCGGGGGTCTCCGAGCTTACATACGATTTCGTGGGGGTGGTGTACGACCGGTGCAACCAGTGGGCATACGTCGACTCCCGCCGCTTCATTCTTAGCCGCCGCGTGACAGTCGGCTGGGACGAGAGCGACCCTGAGGAGCACAAGGAGAGAGTAACAGACGATCACAGTCGTGGCGCGCGAGATGTTCCCCCCGAGCCGGCGGACAGTGCCTGGGACCACACTCGAAAGGGGCCCGACGACAAGGCGCGTCCCATGCCGGGGACGCCGATGGAGCGTGCATGAATCGCGCATCGCGCCTGAGTGCATGGCTCATCCCTATCGTCGGGGGGGTGTGGTGGTCCAGTGGTTGTGGGGGTGCGCCTGGTTCTAGCGGCCAGCCTGTGACGCTGGTGTACTGGGTGTGCTCTGAGGCGAGCTGCGGTTCACGGGCTGGGGAGAGTACCCTCGTCTTCAGTTCGGATGGCAGAGCGAAGTTGACGCTTCGGGGCCTAGATGAGATGACCGTGTTGAGTGGCACTTGGAGTGGCGATGAGTGGCTGCGTCCTCGTGTGCGGTGGGCGCGCGTGCACATTATGCAATCGCGCGCGCACGAGTCAGGTTCGCGCGGGAGTCGATCTGATGCGACTCCGAAGGATGACCTCTCTCAAAGGGCGCGATTTCGCTGGCGTGCCGAGAAAAGGACCACGAGCGCAGTGATGAGTGGCAAACCTACAGGGGACGGTGGCGTGGAGACAAGCATCGAAGCCGTGGACTGGCCCTCACGGCGTGGGATTCCGAGGGTTCATAGATGGATTCTTGCGACCATCAGAACCCTCCCGCCGGCCAAGGCGCGCGGGCACCTTGAGTTGCCATGAGCAGCGCTTCCTACTTGCGCTCCCTGACGAACCGAACGGCCTGTTTTCAACGAATCCTCGTCAGGCGAGACAGTGCGGGGCGCGCCCGTCGGCGGGCCTGTCGGGAGGGACCGGCACGTCCTGGGGGGAGGCCGGCCCCGGATCAGAGCGCCTCGGACAGGCCGTCGCCCCGGGGTGAGCCTGGCCGTGGTAGGGGGATGGCGCCCCGGCCGGCCGTCCGCTACCCTGTGGGCCAACCATGGCGACGAGAACTCGAGCGAAAGGTGCAGAATGTCGTGGCACGGAGTACGGCTGCTGATGGGCTCTAGCAAGCGATCCACCCTGCGCAGGCGGCGGGCTTGGCCCGTGTTCACACTCGTTGGGCTGGCCGTACTTTACGGGCAACTGGCGCATGACCTGTTTGGAATGAGGAAAGATGTCGTGTCCCGAGGACTTGCAGAGGGTCCCGAGGAGGGTCATGTATCGCCGAGAGGCGCCGGATCGGAACCGGTCCTGGAGGGTGCTGACTACAGCGACACCCATAGAGCACGGGCGGAAGCCCTCGGCCGTGAGTGGACTGTGGACTTCTTGGAGGCGGTCAAGTCGGGCGACCAAGCGAGATACCTCACCGTGTTGCTCGAGCTGGATCGGTTGGGTCGTGACGTTGTCGGCGCGTTCGGAGCCCGCCTAGCGGCGGAGCCGCTTCCGGAGGCCGCGAACCACGAGACAGTCGGGGCCGCGATTCGGGCCCTACTCACCGGCTATTCCCTTGAATCCCAGAGACTGGGCATCAAGGCGTTTGCCGATGGACACTTCGCGCTATCCTACGGGCTCCTGCGCGGGAATGAATTGGACGCGGCAGTTTGCTGCCTCGTGGCTGAGACCCTCGGAGGGCGCGAGCGCCTTACCCCCCTTGCGCTGCGGGTCCTCATCGAGATAGGCTACGCCGTCGAAGAGGTCGAGGACCTTGTTGCGCAGTCGTTCGCATCGTGGACTTGGAGCGAGCGGGAGGCCGTCCTCGGCGTACTCACGGCGCGCGGGGGCGTTACGCCGGGCATCGTGAAGGGAATTCTTGCTCTCCCGGTCGACGCTGCCCTAAGCGAGACGGCCGCGCTCGCCCTGGGGCAGGGACTGTCACAAGGGATCGTGTTGGCAGGCTCCATCGCCCCGCGCTTCCGCTCGGACGCGGGCGATGCGGAAGCGCTGAAGGAGGCCGTCCGCGGCTTGCTGCGCGGTGGAGCGCCGTGCGGGCGCTTCCTCTGGGAGCAGGTCGCCAGTGGCCAACTAGAGGTAGATCTTCTTGCCGCCGCCATCGAGCGCATTACCGAACCCCTTCCGCTCGACGTTGTAGTGCGCATGGCGCGACGCTTCATGGCTCATGGGGACTACTTCCGGGCGGCTTCGATGGCGGAACGGGCGATCCGTCAGGACCCGTCGTTTGGACCCGCGGTGGATGTTTTGTGTGAGATCCTCCGGATCGACGACGCGGATGCGCTCGGGCATCTGACGCCCCAGTTGGGCACGTTGAGGGCAGCTGCGAAGTTGCATGATCGGGTGCGGACTGCTCTGTTTGAGGTCGTGGCTAGATCGTCGCATTCGCAGGCGGCAGCGCAGGCAGCGTTGGCGCTTGCGCCTCTCGGCCCTCAGGTGCCAGGATTCGTGCGTGAGGTGGCGCGCCTGCTGCAGGCGGCAAGGGGTGGCGTCAGGTCGGATCTGCTGTCGGCCCTAAGACACATGGGCGAGTTTTCCTCCGAGGACCTGCTGGCGATTGAGGCGGTGGTTCCACTGGACCCGGGGGGTCAAGATGAGGACGTAGTGATGCTCCACGCGCGTGTCCGAGCGGCTGAAGCCTTCGCCTACATGGATGCTGTGCTGGCCAAGTACGATAGTCTCTCTAGGGCGCAATTGCGCGCGCTCGGTGAGATGGTTGGTGATGTTGGTCGCGCTGTTGCACTACTTGGGCGGGCGGTAGCAGTTGCGGGGAGCCAAGCGGAACTTGTGGAGATTGCCCGCAGTCTTCGGTTGCAGGGGGCTCCGTGTGCCGTCCGCGGCGCGTGTTGGGCTCGCATGGTCGAATTGAGTAGAGTTCAGGGTGAACAGATCGAGTGGAGGCAGATTCTGCGGGGTTTGATCCAGTCCCGCTGCAAACTGCCGGATGTCCTCGCAGCTTGCGAGGGGGCTCTGGTCGACGAGTGGCTAGAATTTCAGACGTATCATGAGATCCTACAGGCGCGACGCATGTGATGGAGTCGTCGGTGCTCCGTGTCACGCCGAACGGCATGTTTCTGTCGAGCTCTCGACAGGCGGTGCAGGGCGGGGGGTGGCCAGCGGCGGCCCAGTGGACCGTCCCTGGGGCGGCCCCGGCCGCAGGGCTCCGGGCAGGCCGTTTCCCCGGAGTGAGCCTGGCCGGCGGTAGGGGGGTGGCCTCCCGGGCGGCGGTCCGCTAGGCTCTGGGCCAGCCATGGCGACGAGGACTCGAACGAAAGGTGCAGATTGGCGTGGCAGGGAGCGTGCACAGTCTTTCGGGGGGTAGCAGCGGGGCCAGGTGGCTCGCGATCGCCACTCTGGTAGTTGCGGCTGGAGGTCCGTTCATCCTCTTTGTCGGGCTGGGCTCAAGCCGAGTGTCTTGGCCGACTGAAGGCGCAGTCCTCGACCCTTCCGGCGCGCCCGTCCCTGAAGCGGAGGTCATGGCAGGCCATCGGGGCGGCGTGCCGGCGGTGCTAGAGGTGGATGACCAAGGCCGCTTCATGCTGCCAGCCAGGGCCGGGGCAGAGTGGTGGGTGGCCGCGTCCATTTCGAGTCTGTCCGGACGTTACGCCCGGCGCACCAAGAGATGGGTCAGTGGATGGGGCCCACTGGTGCTTACCATCGATCCAGAGCCGAGCATCACCCTTGTTGTGCGCGACTGGCCCCCGGGGGTTGAAGCAGAGTGTAGCCTCGTTGTCGAGGCGCCCGGCCCTTCGGAGTTCCCGGGGGGCCGGATGATCGGCAGCATCAATGCAACCGGCAGGGTCCGGTTTCTTGCGCTCTCCGATGCTGGAAGGTACCGCGTTTGGGCACATCTTCCGGAGCGCGGCCAGTATCTTCTCGCCCACGGTCTGGCCGCGGGCCGTGCCGCGGTGCACTCAGTGGACTTGCAGACTGGTGGTGAGATCCGCGGAAGTATTTTGGGGCTCGAGAAGCGTACAGAGGACATCAGAATCAGTGCCATGCATGCCGCGTTACGGGACAGCGCCATCGGCGGTTGGGATGGAGGGCATGGTTTCAGCGTCGTCGGGTTGCCTCCCGGTGAGTGGACAGTAACGGTCCACGCGTATGGAGAAGGCCATCGGCAGGGAGAGGTCAGGGTTGAAAGCGTGCCCGCGGACAACGTGAGGGTCAGGGTCAGACCGTGGCAACGACGCTGACCGGTCAAGGGGGCTGTCCTTCCTGTCCATCGCCCGGGGCGAAGCAGACCCCAGTTCTTCCCGCAAGCATGCCAGGCTCGCGGCAGCGTGGGCGTCCCTCGAACGGCGGCCAGGGACGCCTCGGGCGATCGTGCGGTGGACCAGTCTTGCCGACCCGGGGTGGACCAGTTCTGCCGACCCGGGCTTAGCTCACCGCGCGCTCGGAGTGGACAAGTCCTGCCGAACTACGAGTGGCCCTGATAGCCCGGCCGGCGGCACGGGTACGTCGGCCCCGGTCCCGACGAACATCTCGTCGGGTGTATGGCCTCCGGAGGGCGCCGCGGCTAGGGGCGGGCGCTTCTGGGTGCCATCCGCCCCACCTCCTGGCCCGCCTGACTCTCTTGGAGCAGCGCGTGGGGCAGCCCCCGCTGCGCTGCTCCCAGCCTGACAACACCTCTGCCCCAGGGGCGTCCGCCTGCCTGCGGGCACGGATCCGGGGTCGACGCCAGCAGTCCTTGCAAGCGGCAAAATGGGGTGGTGCTACCGCCTGCTGGCCGCTAGGCTCGGGGCCAGCCATGGGCGACAGAAATCGAAGGAACGGTGTAGACTGTCGTGGTACGGAACGGTAGGTCCGTGCCCGGTCCTCCTGGCGGGCGCGAGTTGCGCGACCCGACACCGACACCCGTGGAACTGCAGGACCCGCTTTCCGCCGAACCGCCGGGTTGTCTGCGCGTGCTCTCGCCGCCAGGTATCGCCATCGACGGCGCGGAGGTACTGCCCGGCGCAAGCGCCTGGTGGCGCAACGTGAAAGACGATCCGTCGGCGTCCTGTGCTGGCTACGCTTCCGTTCGCGTGCCGAAGTTCTCGCAGGAGCCGACGTGAAGTTGATAGCGGCCGCAGCATGCCTGCTTGTTGCGCAGGGGTGCATTGGCGCTCGTCGGCCGTGCGCCGGAGTACCCATTGCTCAACCGGCCCCTGCCCCGCCTGACGCTGACGTCGCGCGGCTCGTAGGCCGGTTCGAGCACTCTGACGGGCCGGCGCGCGCACGCGAACTCGTGGCGGATGCCGACGCGGCACGAAGGGCCTTGCCCGCAGTGCTCGCGAAGTTCAAGGCCTCCCTGGCCGCACGAGTCCGTTCCCCCATCTTCTATGACCTGAACTGGTTCCGCGCCAAGGGCGAGATCTCGGCTGCCACCGTCGAGGGCCTCAACGGGAAAGCGAAAGTGACCACCAGAAGAGCGTACGGTTTCCGAGGCTTCCAAACGGCCTCCGTCGCCCTATATCACACGCTCGGCGAGCTTCCTGAGCCCGAGTTCACCCACAGATTCTGCTGAGGAGGCGCTCTTCTTTTCCCGCATCGCCTGGTTGTATCCCTCGCGCACGTATTCGGTGACCGCCTCGTAGAGGGCTCGCTGCTGGCCGTGCCGCTCCTCCCAGGCGATCGGCACGAGCCGCGTGCTGCGCGGCTTGAAGAGGGGCTGCCCCTCGGCGTCGATGGCCCGACGCTTCTCCGTCCGGATCACGAAGGGCTGCACCCGCTCCCTGGAGATGCTGCCGGGATCGGGAAAGGCGTCCTCGTCGACAAGCGATACCAGGCGGTGGAACGCATCGGTCTTGCCCTGGTGCGGGGTGGCGGAGAGCAGCAGGAGATACGGTGCGGCTTCCGCCAGGCCCCGCCCGAGCTTGAAGCGGGCGACCTGCTCGGTGCTCCCGCCGAGACGGTGGGCCTCGTCGACGATGATCAGGTCCCATCCTGCGGACGTCAGGTCCCCGAAACGGTCACGGTTGTACTCGGCCACCCGCTCGCGCGACCAGCCGCGGCGCCCGTCGAGGGGCTTGACCGAGTCCATCGGGCAGACGACCTGGTCGTAGGTCTGCCAGACGTTGTCCTCCCGGGCGATGCGGCGGAAGGCCGAGAAGTCGCTCGGGATGAAGAGGCGGAACTCCTCGTTGAAGTGGGTGCGCATCTCCGCGACCCACTGGGTGACGAGCCCCTTCGGGGCCACGACCAGCGTCCGCCGCACCATCCCGCGCAGTTTGAGCTCGCGCATGATGAGCCCGGCTTCGATCGTCTTGCCCAGACCGACCTCGTCCGCCAGAAGGTAGCGCACCCGGTCGTTGGACACGGAGCGGGACAGGGCACGGATCTGGTGCGGCAGCGGAATCACGGACGCTTCGATGGGCGACAGCAGGACGTCCTGGGTGAGAGCGTCCGCGACCCGTGCCGCGGCCGTCAGGTAGGCAAGCCATGCGGAAGTCCGCGGTGCGGTCTCAGTTGGAGGCAGGAGCTGAGTCGCCCGAACACGGACGATCGCGTCCTTGGCGGGAACCCACACGCGATAGAGCACGTCCCCCCACAGGTCCTGCGTGTCGACGACCTTGCAGCCCTGCTGGTGTTCGAGGCTCCATGCCCATTCGCCAGCCGTGAATGATCCGCTCATCTCAACACATTCCCGGAGAGGACCACGCTCTCACTTCCGGAACGTTAGAAGGACTTCGTTGCGGAGCCGAGCATCCAGGGGCTTGCCATGCCGAGTGCCAGAGGGAGGGGGCAAGTATCGCCGATTCGGCGGCAACGCACGTTGCCGTCGCTGTATGAGTTCGAGGTCGCGAAGCTCGCCAAGGTGGACGATGGCGTTCGAATTCTCGATGAACACGCCTCGGCGAGTGTTATCGCCCACCACGAGAATGGCCTCGCCTCCAGACTTGAGCACGCGGTGGATCTCACCAAGGACTCTGGACATGTCGGCGAGGTACCGGCCGATCTGGCCACGCTCTCGTGCGGGTAAGCCGTTGAGCTTGCCCAGACGACTCATGGCAGCGGCAACATCTAGATTCCCGAGCTGGTCACCTGTCGCGACCTCGGTGCCAATGTTGGTCGCCCGAACGTCCCGCAGGTCACCTACTCGATGGCCCATCCAAGCAAGCGAGAACTTGTGACCACGCAGGTAGTCGATCGCGTTTAGGTACGGCGGTGATGTGATCACGACGTCGATGCTTCCGCCTTCGAGCGGCAGCTTGCGGGCGTCACCTGGCCGGATCACGGCCGGCGGCCGGCCCGCGTCATCACTGATGAATGGAGAAGCCTTCAGCACAGTTTCGACCGCCCGAAGAAAGTGCTCGAGCGGCCGGATCGGCGTCCGATCGTCAACCCGGTGAGGGCGGCTATGCGCGACATCGAGGGCCATCGCCGCGCTTGCCTGCTTCGTGATGATGAGGCGAGAGAACGCGCACCACAGCACTCGTCGAACACACGCATTGCCCGTCACCCGGATCGCATCAGCTAGGGCCGTAAGCTGTCGGCGGTTGGTGTGATCGAACCAGTACCTTGTGAACTCCTTGGTCTCCTTGTCGGCGTTGCGCGGATAGGCTTCCGACAACGGAAGGGACCGGGCGCTCAACGTCGCGCGATCGAGCACACGCTTTGCTCCGCGGCGTACAGCATCGGGATCGACGTCGTCGCACCAGGCCTGGGCGATCAAGATAGCCAGCGGATCTGTGTCGAATCCAATGGCTTCATGACCGAGCGCGCGAGCCACTACGGCCGTCGTGCCTGAGCCGACCATGGGATCGAGCACCCGAAGACGCGTTCCGTTCTTCGCCTCTAGGATCTCCCAGGGTATCGACCCCGCCTTTCTGGCCGGAAAGGGATGAATTGGCCGCGGAATCAAGGGGTTCTCCTCATCGTAAGAGTCCGACGGCAACAGGAGGTCGCGGGTAGGTCCCATCGCATCTGAAAGGGCGCCGGCAACCACGATCGGGGACGGAACATGCAGCCGTGGTCCCTCCCGCGCCCGGCCCGGTCTGCAGATCCAGCCACGAGCGCTCGGCGGCGCAGCCTGCGAGACAACCGCCTAGCCCCGCGCCCTGATCGGCCGAGCGACGTCGCCCCTCTCCTCCCTTGAGCAAGACGCAATCAGTCATCGGCGACGATCGTCCTCTGCTCTTCCTCGGGGTACTCCCGGATCGCTGCGCGGATCGCGTCCAGGACCCTGTCCGGGCGTTGCGTCAGTTCCACCGTCGTCTTTCGGGCGAAGATGAAGCCTGGCGCCATCTTCGCTAGCGCACGGCAAAAGTCGACAACCTCCGGCCGGCTCAGCGCGATCTTCTTCTTGATTCGGAGGCGGGTCTCGACGTTCGCGTACTCGATCGCCTGCGACGGCATCTCCCGTTGCTCAGCAGCGATCGCGTCGAGCAGTTCCTTGTACGGGGGACGCTCCATTTGCTCGCCGGCGATGCTGTCGATCCATTCCTTTGCTTGCTCTGGGAGGCTGCACGACGTGAACAGCTCGCGCAGGCGCTGGAGGCCGATTCTCTTGGCCGGAACCAGTCGCACGAGTCGCGCCATGTCCTCGATCCGAACGAGCGTGATGCCCCTTCCGGGGTTGCTCTTGCGGTCGGCTTGGAGCTCCTTCGATAGCGCCGAGTTTTCCTTCGCGGCCGTCGGGAAGTCTGGGCCAACGACGACTGCGAAGTCGGCGTCGTAGTCGTCGCGGTGCCTCGCAATCCCAGACACCCCGACGCTCTTCGCGCTCACCTTCGTACCCGGCGCCTCCTTGCTCTTGGCCTCGAGCGTTAGCTTGAACGACTGAGCGTCCCCGGCCTCCGTTGCCCCGAGGCGTGCTTCCGCAAAGCCGTCCGGCTTTCCCGCGCCTCCAATCTTGACGGCGTTCTCGAAACCCATGCTGTCGAATGCAGCTACGAGCTCAGTCTCGAGGACGTCCTGGTTGGTGCTGGCGTCAAACAGGGCCTGCGCCACGAGTCGCGCGTTGCGCTTCCCCGTGGAGCGGGAGAGTGCCCGAAGAAGCTCATCACGCTGGGTAAGGGCATCGCCAACCAGGGAGCCGTCGAGACCAAGGTCGAACAAGTGCGCCTCGAGAAGCACCTCCGACATACCGAGTAATTCGAGAGGAACGCGTGTCTTGTGCTCGTACTCGTCGAGAAAGTGCGCAATGTAGGGGTGTAGAGCGTTGATTGAGAGCGAACCCTTCTCGGCATCGAACTTGGCGATCGGGTTGTAGGGAGAACTCTCAACAAAGGCGACCTGTCGAACCAGGCCGTCAGGCGATTTCGCTCGCTCGGCGAGATCCTTCAGCAAAGCCGAGGCCGCTGTGTCGCTGAGATTCTTGGGCAGTTCGGTGTACAGTGGCGAGTATTGGCCGCCCAGAGCCTTCTCGATAAGCGCAAGTAGCGGCCGACGAACAAGACTTCCTGGCGAGGCAGCGATCCGCTGCGTCGCCTGGGTTCCCGGCTCCTGTGCCTGCTGCTCGGCTTCGTGGTGAGAACGGACGTCCTTGAACACGCCGTGCAGGAGGTTCCTGGCGATCTCGAGCAGCGATCCCTCTCGAACTGACTCGCGTGAAGAGCGAAGATCTTCATCAAGCTGGTCGATGTGCGCGACAAGGCGGAACCGGGCGAACGTGCCATGTCGCAAGAGGTTGCTGTCGATTCCGAAGTACTCATCGTCGATGTTGATGAGCCGCCCCCGCACGTAGACGAAGAACCCGTGACTTCTGCCCAGACCAGCGGACTTGCCACCGGTCAGCAGGTCCTCATAGAGCTCGGCATATCCGCACACTCTTCCGAGCTTCTGGTGGGTCAATCCGAAGCGCCTAATCGACTTCTTGTTCTCGGTTGAGTCTTCCGTGGCCTGGAGGTCGTCAGGAGCCGGCTTGCTGATGCTCTTGAGGTGCTTGCCTAGAATCCAGGTCTTGATCCTGGGGCTCGAGTGCTTCGAGGGTGCGACGACCTCGCCGTCGAGGTAGAGGCAGAAGTCGTCCCGGAGAGGCATCGCCGTTGCGAGCACCCAGCGCAGGCGACCGCGTTGAAGCTCCCGCGCCATCTCCTTGAGATTCGACAGGATCGCGATCGTCCAGGTCTTCTCGGCTGCTTTGCCAAAGAGCTTGATGTCCTTGTAAGCGGCTTTGGAGCCATCGAGCCAAGGGGCGACGGCATCCTTCGCTTGCTCCGCAGTCAACTTCCGCAGCGAGAGCTTCATTCGCTTGGTCGCAACGCCATCGCCCTTGTCGTGCGGGATGGTGCTGTAGTCCATCGTTATGGCGTAGTAGCCGTCCTTCGTCTTCGTGAGATGGGTGAACGACTGCGCGAGAACGTACGTGGCGAGCTTGCCGATGCCGAAGCGACCGATTTGCTCACGTCCACGAGGAGGCGCGTAGCTGGGGCTACGCTTGTTGCTGACGCCGATCAGCCAGTGCTGCTGAAGGCCGGCCGCATCCATGCCGGTGCCGTTGTCGATCACTGCGATCGTCGCATCGTCCGGCGTCAGGTCGGGATCGATGGCGACATGCACCTTCGTCGCACCGGCGTCGTAGCCGTTTGAGACCAGTTCCTCGATCGCCTTGGTCGGACTACGGTAGAGCCCCTGCGAGAACAGCTCGATGATCCGATAGCTGATCTGCACGTCTATCTTGTCTGCCTCCGTTCCGGCAGTGATGAAAGCAGGCCGGTCCTTCACGCTTCTGCCGCGCTTGTTCACACGTCCTCCCCGCTGCGGGTGACCGCGAGATCGAACCACTGGAGGAGCTTCTGGTCCTCCTGGAGGACGCTGTCGGGGATCTTGCGGGCGACGGTGACGATGGTGGCGTAGTCGCGGTCCTGCCACGCCCGCTTGAAGCCGGCGCGGACCGCCTCGAGGCGGAAGACCTTCAGCTTCTTCTGGGTCCCGTCCCGGTACTCCTCGAACTCGCGCAGGAGCGCTCGCTCCCGGAGCTTCTCGAGGTCGATGGCCTTTCGCGGGTCGGGGACGTACCAGCGATCCTTGGCCTTGGCCCGGAGCGCCGGATCGTCCTTCGCCAGGCTCCGCAGCTCCTTGAAGTTGCTGGACAGGTAGCTGTGGATCTGGCTCGGCACCTCGCCCGAGCCGTCGTACCGCAGGAAGTTCTCCTGCAGCAGATCGAGAAGCTCCAGCGCCTTCTCGTGCTTCTCCCAGCCACCGAGCTCCTTGATGAACTGCGGGTGGATCTCCTGGAAGGACTGCGGCTTCCTCGTGAGCTGCTGCTTCAGCCAGTGGATGGCCGTCTCCTCGTCCCTGACGAAGAGCTCGAGCTGGAGAACCTCCTTCACGGTCATGCGCCTGCGGTCGTACTCGGCCGCCTGTTCTGGCAGGAAGTACATGCCGTCGCGCTCGGAGAATCGGTGTGCGAGTCCGGCGTAGAACTCCGCGGCCGATAGGGGGATCGTCACGCCACGCTGGACGTGGAAGGCCACCATGCGGTCGAAGAGGAGGAAGTTCTGTCGCTCCGCGATCGCTTCCGCCTGGCCGTCCTTTGAGACGAACACGGGGAGCTGGCGCATGTGGGTGCGCACGAAGTCCCAGACGCCCCCTTCGGTCCCGGCCTCGAGCTTGAAGCGCTCCTCGAGTCCGTGGTTCGGCTTGTAGACCGAGATGACGAGATCTTGCTTGACGGCGGTGCTTGTGATCTGGCGGAAGGAGCCCTGCTTCTTGTCGAGGGTGCGCACATCGGCGACGACGAACCCCGCCGCCAGCATTGCTTCCTGGATCGCGTTCCACACCGCGTTCTTGGAGTTGTGGAAGACTACAGTCATCCATCGCCCGGGCTTAAGGACCCGGCAGTACTCCGCGAAGCAGTGCTGCATGAGATGTTGGTAGTCGGAGACTTCCTTCTCCTTCGCCCGATCCACGATCGCCTCAGGCTCGCCGCGCGTAATGGCGCCATGCCACGACTCCACGAGGTAGTTCAGGTCCGCGTAGTAGATGTTCTCCCCGAATGGCGGATCAGTGAACACGTAGTCAATGGACTTGTCTGGAAGCAGGAGTTGGGCGCAGTCGCTTGTAGAGACCGCAGCCATAGAGGCAAGCGACGGCATTGGTTTGAACGCTTGCTTCAGGCGCTTCAGTTTCCCGTCGAGAATGTACCACGGCGACACGTCCACGATGTGGGAGCCGACGTAGAACACGCCACTGAGGTATTGATTCACCTGCGAGTAATGCGTGGGCGTGTACCGAGCGAGCGTTGACATGCCCCAGATCGCCTGTTCGACGAAATACAACAAGACGTTCCGGAGTCGCCGGTCATTTTGCGCGAACGCGCGTCGCCACATCGCTCCCAGCGCCTGAGTCGCGCGAGGTAGAAACATGTGGTGGATACACCGTGTGTTTGTCGTGGCCATGCGGCCCACGCGGGTCATCTGGCAGTCAGGTAGCTCCGCTGTCGGAATCTCGGGAGGCACCTCCCTCCGGCTGATACGCTCCAGGAGCTCCATGTCCGCCGCGTCCGCCTCCTTCTCGTACGTCCCCTTTCCCACCGAGTAGTTGACGATCACTGGTACGCGTTTGGGACGACGATCCGTGCGCTTCTGAGGAGCGTCGTAAAACGTCTCGAACTGAAGGTCCATCTGCTCCTTGGATGCGCTTGCACCGCAGTGGGGACACGCCACGCTCTTGCTCACCCGATTCGTCTTGGGATCGAGTGCTTCCTTGATGAACACGACATCGCCAGCGCACTCGGGGCAGGCGAACACTTCGCTCCACACCGTGTAGTTGATCCGCCCCTTGGTCTTGCCATCGGTGTGGAGCGTCTCGTACATCCACCCAATCTCCTCCTCGACCTCTTTCAAGAGCCGTTTGGCCGCCCTGGCGAAGGCGTCCACGTCGAAGGGGAAATTGTAGTTCGCGGCGATGAACGTAGCCGCTGGCGAGAGGTCTCCCAGGATCACGCGGCGAGCGCCCCACTCCGGCTTGTCGCGACCGTGCTCCTCCCACCTCTGCTCGAGGTCGCGCCGGTACTCCAGCGAGGCCGTCCCGCACCACTGCGCGGCGACCCCCGTCATCCCCGAACCACAGAAGCCGTCGAGCACGATGTCGCCCGGCTTCGTGTAGTGGAGGATCGAGGGGACGATCGCGAGGTGCGGCACCTTCGTGTGGTAGCTGTGCGCCTTGTAGAGCTGATCCGTCTTGCCCTCGCTGACGTCCACGGCGAAGGGCTCACGGTGGTAGGTCTGCATGGGATCGTAGGGCCGGCCGTGGCGCTTGACGAACTCGGCGAGGAACGGGTTCGGGCAGGCCGTGTAGTAGGGCGGATCCGAGAGCCGGAGGATGTCCTCGTCCTCCGCGACCGGGAAGTCGGAGCGCTTCCGAAGCTCGGGGAGCTTCTCCTTCAGGCGCTCCAGGAAGTGCGCCCGTCGTGCCTCGTCGGAGTCGAAGGTCATGCCAAGGCACTCGACCGGCCCCGAGGACTCAGCGGTCTTCTCCTGCTCGAAGAGCTCCTGGTGCTCCGCACTCATGCGCCGCCTCCGCCCCGAAGGGTGTCGAGAAACCGTTTCGCATAGGGGGCGGCGGCTTCAACGGTCGCAGGATCGAGCATCGCGAGGATGTCGAAGCTGTGGGAGCCCTTGCTGTAGGCGCCCTTCTGCGTCTCGCGGGTCGCCCGGGAAAGTCCGTCAAGAACGTCGGCCTTCGGCACAGCCTCGATCTGGGGGTTTCTGGGAAGGTTGTTGCTGCGAAACCTCTGACCGTAGAACGAAGCAAGCGTCTCGTTGTCGGCGAGGAACCACGACTCCATGACCTGGACCATAAGGTGGCATTGCTCGTCCTGCGCACCGATTGGTCGCGTCCAGCCGTCACGTTCGCGGAGGTGTCCCCACGGGTCGGCGCTGTTGGCGGCTGCGGTTACGGGGTCCTCCGCATCGACGAGCAGCATGGGGCTGCCATCGCCTGCGGCCAGCGCGGTCGCGAATCGCTCGTAGGTGGACTGCCGGCCCCCGCACGCCACGATGCCCGGCATGCGGCCTTCCAGACCGGTCTTCTCCAGGAACCGCCGGAAACCCTTGCGGCACGCGGTCTTGAGCGACTTCGAGTCACCCCCGCCCTCCACGTAGATCTTGACGCTCACCAGCGCATCCCCCCGATCTCTCCGCTGATCCACAGTTCCCCGAGACGGTACTTCTCCAGCCACGGCCTCAGCTTCTCGGCATCGAGACGCCGCAGCTGCGTCGCGCCGTCAATCTTCTCGCAGACGATCACCGCTTCGGGCGTGTCGGTGAGCGCATCGACCAGGATGTCCGAATGGGTCGTCACCACGAGCTGCGTGCGAGCACTCGCCTCTTGCAAGAGCGCCGCCAGCTTGACGTGGATGTCCGGGTGTAGCCCGAGTTCCGGCTCCTCGATCACGATGAGCGGCGACGGCTCGGGATCGACGAGGATGGCCAGGAGGCAGAGGTAGCGCAGCGTTCCGTCGGAGAGCCGGCGGGCTGGAGTCGTGAG
Source organism: Planctomycetota bacterium (assembly GCA_026647295.1). GTDB lineage: Bacteria > Planctomycetota > PLA2 > PLA2 > JAEUHO01 > JAPKHB01. Next base: position 20,720 of record JAPKHB010000003.1, read on the forward strand.
GCTCCCCTCGGTGAGGTAGAGGTTCAGCGTGCCACCCTCCGGGATCACCTCGAAGTCGTCGAACCCCGGCGCCAACTCTCGAACGAGTTCCACGAGGCGCTTCTTGACCGCGGGGGTCCGCTTGAGCGCGGCGAGCCTGGCCGGCAGGTTGTCGAAGGTCTCCGAGAGGTGGTCCGTGCGCACATCCGGCTTGCATGCCGCGCGGACGCCGGCGTCGGGACCGAACTGCCAGCTTCGGTAGATCCGGATCTTCCCGAGGAACTCGGCCAGGCGGCCCAGCTCGGGATACGCCTCGGGATCCCTGCGTTGCGACAGGATGGACTGCGTCGGGTCGACGTCCTCCCTGCGAAGCTCGCGGCGCCCTTCCTGCACGTTCAACATCGGTCTGCCGCTCTCGTAGCCGAAGTAGAAGTACGGCTTCGGCTTACCCGGGCTTGCCTCGACATTCTCCAGCCGTTCATCCAGCACGGTGAACGAGTCGCCTTCGGCTCCGAAAACGAGCCTGTAGCGGACGGCGGGATGGCCGCCTTGGAACGTGGCGATGTACCCCGCGGAGAAGACGAGCTCGATGCGCGCGGCGGGGATGCCCGCGCCGCTACCGTCCGGAAAGCCCGATCCTCTGCCCCATCCGCCGCCTGCCCTGTCGGCCTCGGATCCCAGGGATCCCCTCCAGAGCCAGTCCTTGACACCGCCTCCCTGACGGATCGGGAGGGGAAGATCGCGCGGCACGGCGCGGAGCACCGAGAATGCCTCGACGAGGTTCGACTTGCCCGAGCCATTCGGGCCGATGAGGACGTTCAGGGCGGCCAACCCAAACTCTCCCGCGTTGTTTGCGAACGAGAGGAACCCCTCCAGCGTCAAGTTCTTCAGCGGCGGGTGAACAGTTTTCGCCATGCTGCCCTCCCTTACTCCAGAACGATCCGCACCTTGCCAGGGTCCTTGCCCTTCGCCTTCTCGTCGAGGTACTCGTCGAAGCGCTTCTTCATCTCCCCCAGCGTCGCCGGCGAACCGCCGGAGAGAAGGGCGGAGCGCAGGTCGCCGGCCGCGACGACCACCTTAACCAGGCCGGAGAGAACCTCCTTGACCGCGTGGATGAAGTCGTGGTCCAAGTTGTCCGGCAACGCACGGCGCGCGATGAAGGCGTCCACCAACTTGCGCGGCTCCGGCCTCAGCAGCTCGAGCTGCTCCTTGGTGGTCGGATCGCCGAGGTTGTCGAGAAGGGTCTGGGTCCATCCCGAGAGGAGCACGTCCAGCTCGTCGTCCAGAGAAGACAGTTCCTGGTCGGCGGGCGCGGCCACCGCCTCGGCGGCGGGCCGGAAGGCGCAGTGCGGGCACTCCGCCGCCGCGTCGAGCTCCTGCTCGGTGAGCGAGAAGCAGCTCTTGAGCCCCGCGAGGCGGTTCTGGAACTCGGCCAGATGCTGCCGAGGCATCAGGTCGATCGTCGCCAGGCCCTTGAGCTTCTTGAGCCGCTCATCCTGGGTGAGCCGGCTCTTGCGCTTGTCGTCGTTGGCGCCGAGCCGCGCGCGTGTGTGGAGGTCGAGGTAGGCCCGGCTGTACTTCTTCTTCAACTCGCCCAGTCTCTTCTGCGCCTGCTGCCGGAAGCCGGCGGCCGAGCGCTTTGTCGGATCGCACACCTGCGTGATGACCTCGGCCCGGACCTTCTTCATCCCGTCCACCCACTCGTGGTTCGGGGGCAGGACAGCCTCTGCCGTGGACAGGTACGAGGCCGTGCTCCCGAGGTCCGCCACCAGATCCTGGAGCGCCTCGACCTCCTGGAGGGCGTCCAGCCCGGCCTTCTGCTGCTCGACCTCTCCCTTGCTCTGGCGGAAGTTCTTGAGCTTGCCGGGCGACGAGAAGGCCTGCAGCGATTCGAGGAACCCCTTGGCCCCGTCCAGCTTCGTCCGCAGCTCCTGCGCGGCCGGCTCGTCCAACAGGCTCCGGCCCCAAAAGTGGAAGCCGGTCTGGAGTGCCTGCTGGGCCATCACCAGCTTCCTCACTCGCTCCTCGACCGCCTTCTGCAGTTCCTGGACGGGCTCGTCCTTCCCCTGCGCCACGAGCTGCGCCATGCCGGGGGTCAGGCCCACGAGTTCGAACACCGCCTTCAGTGCGTCGATGTTCCACTTCTTCGGCTGCTCGACGTGTTTGAGGTTGGCGAGGTCCTCGGGCGACGTGGCAACAAGGGCGGCGATGTCGGTGGCGTCGAACTTCTTGCCCGGGATGGCGAGGACCAGGTCGCCGGAGTAGACGAGGCTTGCCAGCAGGACGACCACCCAGTCGGGCTCGAGGCGATACGTGCCCGGCGCCATGTACTCGACGTCCTGGACCGTGTGGATGAGCTCGGCGCGATTGAGAACCTGGCCCTGCCCCTTCTTGCCCAGGAGGTCGAGGATGTGCTTCGCGTACTTCGAACGGGTCGGGTCGAGCCGATCGCCGTCGAGGAGCTCCAGCGCGTCGAGGACCTTCGCTCCCTGCTGCGTCTTCGACGATCCCGCGATCCAGCGCAGCGCGTCCTGGACCGCCTGTCGCCGGCTGTCCTTCGTGTGGTAGGCCGAGAAGGTCGGATACTCGGGCGCCTGGTCCTCGAAGTGCGCGGCCAGGGCCACGGAGCCGACCGTGTTCACGATGTCCCGGACATTGGCCCGAGCACCCGTCGCCGTGAGCTTGCCCTTGACCCACCCGACCAGCGGCTTCATTCGGCCCTGGTAGGTCACCTCGAAGGCCGTGGTCATGTGCTCCTGGAGCCACTTCGCGAGGTCGCGCAGGAAGCCCGATGCCTTGGCCTCGTAGACGTCCTTCGCGTGACCGGATGCGCGTGATGCGAGGTCGAGGGCCGCGGCGCAGTTCTTCAGCGCCTGGCGGAAGGTGTCGTCCTGGCCGGTCAGGCGGAAGAACACCTCGTCCGCCTTCTTCTCGTCCTTGTAGTGCGGCGGTTCGTGCGGCTGGATGAAGTAGAGGTAGAAGTCCCGCGGCGGCACCGCCGTGGACCGCTCGTTGGGCGCCCCGAAGAAGAGGTAGCCCAGGCGTGACGCACGCCGCTCCCGCCACTCCAGCTCGTGCTCCCAGATCTTGTAGCCAGTGGCGTAGGTCGCGTCGGTGCATTCCATGACGCGCTTGAGCGCCTCGTAGAAGTATCGGTCGAGCTGGGTCTCATCGAGGCTCTCGGCGCGCTTCTCGATCAGGGCGTCGTAGTCGTCGGTCTTCTTAAGATCGAGGTAGTACTGGCGGTTGTCCGGATTCGAGGAGATGAACTGGCCGCTGACCGTCTTGTGGATCTCGCGCAGAACGGTCTCGACCTGGGAGAGGAGGTCGTCGGCCGGCTCACCGCCGATGTCCTCGATGCCCGGCTGGTAGAGACAGAGGCCGTCGCGGAGCTCGTCCGGGGTGGCACCCAGCGGAGCGTGGACGTCGTTGTGAGTGAGCCGGTGAACCGAGAGCCCCTGGACGATGCGCAGCGCCATCGGCTTGTAGGTCGGACGCGTAAAGGCCTGCTTGACGCGCGACTCCAGGACCTGGCTGCAGTCGATCACCGCCTTGATGTCGGGCACGGCGCGGAAGGACGGGTTCTCCCGGAGCGTGTTCCAGTACGTGTCGTAGGCGATGAGGCCCGGGCTGTCGGACGGGAGCTCCTGGTCAATGATCCGCTTCATGGCCAGGGAGAGCGTCTTCAGCACCTCGCGCTTCTCGATCACCGTGATCCGCTCGAAGGTGTCGATGAAGTCAGGGTGGACCGGGAACAACCGGACGAACTCATCCAGCCGCTCGTTCATGCTCCCGTAGTACTTGGTGAACGGCGTGAGGTAGTCCCGGATCCGCGTCTGCTGCTCGCCCGTCTTCTTGAGCAGCCGCTCGGCGACGACGAACTTCACGTCATTGCGGGCGATGAGGAGCTGCTCGAAGCGATCCTTCACCCGGCGCAGGCTGTCGGCAACGTGCGAGAAGCGGAGGCTGTCGAAGATCGCCTCCTGAACACCGGCCACGAAGCGGAAGCGCAGATCCTTGCAGATCTCGCCCACCTCGCGCAGGAAGTTCAGGTCGAGGACCAGCTCCTGGTCCTTGCGGCTCTTGAGGTAGTCGAGGAGCTCGTCGACCACGAGGAGCAGCCCCTGCTCGGGGTACCTCTCGTGGAAGGCGGCCATCATCTCCTCGAAGGCCCGCTTGTGGTTGGGGATCTTGTCCCTCGGCGGGAAGCGGTAGTCGACGCCCCAACCGGAGAGCGCCTCCTCGAGCTGCGAGCAGACGAACTCGCGGAAGTCCATCGTCGTGGCGCCCAGCTCGGTGCGGGCGACCTTGAACTTCCCGGCGATCCGCCGCGCGGCGTCGGCCAGACCCGGGTTCGTCAGCGCATCGAGGAGCGCCGCGCGCTCGGCGATCGCCGAGATGACGGACATGAGGTGCGACTTCCCCGTGCCGTAGTTCCCGACGACGAGGAACCCCTTGTTGTCGGCCGGCTGGTCGAACTGGATCTGCGGGATCAGCACCCCGGTGAGCTTCTCCGCCATCTCGTCGCTCACGACGTAGGTGGTGACGAGCTGCTGGGCGGCCGACTCGCGGTCTGCGTCCCGAAGCTGGACCACCGATTCGATTGGCTCGAACTGGATCAGGTCCCCGTACCTCACGTGCTTGATCCTCGGCTGGAGGCAGGGGAAGCACCTCTCGTGCGAATCAGGGCCAAGTCGCCACAGGGATACCGTCGGTACTCCGAGTGCTCGGGTGTCGCGTATGAGAGCTGCATTTCTGCTGCGTGGCCAGTCCACGAAGCCACGATCGTCCGAGAACGTGCAAGCCCCTGAAGCACGCGTAGCGGGTCGAGCGCCAGATCTTTGCTAAACAGGATCTCGGTGTTGTCGAGGAGGACAACCGCTGATTGAACGCGTGTCAGTTCTTCACCCAGCAGCCGGGCGGCCTTCAGAGCCCGCGCCCGCACCCCCACATCAAGCAGCCGCCCCGAGAGCGTGAGGTTCACGTTGATGAGTGGCCAGCCTTCACTCAGCGACAACTCCCGCAACACCGCCGTCTTGCCAGTATGTGGTGCGCCGACGAGCAGTACGAGACGGTGGTACAAGGCAGCCACGCCTGCAACCCGGGTGCGCACTCGATCCGCCACCGTTAGATGCATGGCAGCCCCTCTCCCCCCCGAATACACGCGTTGCGCGCGTGTCGGTCCACCTGACACCGCGCGATTGCCGTGACGCTCCCCGCGACTTTGCAGGCCCAGGGGCGGTCGCATCCGGACGTTTCGAGGTAGGGTCGCCGACGTCGGGGGGAGTCGCGGAGGGGGGTTCGGCTTCTCATTGCTGCGTACTCCGGCCTCGCCTATGCCTGAGCTGCGCGGCCGCCCAGGCATCGATGTCCTGGCGCCGAAAGCGCCAGGAACCCCCCGCCTTGAAGCCGGGCAACTCCCCCCGCTGGGCCAGCCGGTAGACCGACTTCTCGGACAACTGGAGGAGCGCCGCGACATCGGCGACGGTCGGGTAGTCTCGCACAGGGGTCCGACGCTCTCCTCAGGCTGGGGGCCTGGCAGGATGGCAAGCCTGGCCAAGGATGTCCAACCCTAAGTGCCGCCGCCCCCGGCCGCGCGGCGCCCTGGGTTGCGGGCCGCTGGCCAGCGGTCGCGGGCGGCCGGCGGAGTTGGTCGCGGCAGGCGGAGGCGGGGCCACCCCCGCCCCCCCCTGGCAGGTGGGGTCCAATCGGGGGAGGCAGGAACCCCAGCAGAGCCCGACGCGAATCGCCGGAGTCGCGGCCAGTCTTCAGCCTCTCTGTGTCCCCAGGCAGGCGGGGGCGGGGCCGGAGTGCAGCCCGGTCCGGCGGTAAGGATGAGGCGGCCCTTGACACCTTGACAGGCGGTCGAGCAAGTACTCCAGAAGGAGGTCTGGCGGCCGGAGAAAGCCCGCACCCCGGACCCGATGCTCGGACCGTTTCACACGCGCGGGGCCCGGCCGCGCACGTGTCGTACCCTACGCACAGGATACTCCGGCGGAGGACCAAGCACGATGGCCGCGACCGACACGCACCGGGCCAAGTCCCTTGCCCGCATCCGGGCGATCCAGGCCGAGATCGCCAACCTCGATGCCATCTGCTCCGGGACCCTTACCCGCCGAATGACGACCTGCGGGAACCCCCGCTGCCGGTGCGCCCGGGGCGAACGCCACGGGCCCTACGTGCGCTGGGGGCACATGGTCAAGGGCCGCCTCGTCCAGCGTTGGCTTTCCGCGGAAGAGGCCCCGCGCTTCGCCGCCGCGAACCGAGCCTTCCGCGCGCTCAAGCGCCTCCTGCACGCCTGGGAACGCGAGTCACTCAGGATCCTGGAGGACCCCGATCGCCGTAAGTCTTGACGCTACAACCACTTACGAGGATCGAGCATTTCCGGTGGATGTGCGGAACGAGGGGCGTGTTGGCCCTCGCCCACCACTGGCGGGGCCTCATCCAGTCGGGCGCCGTGCGCGACCAGGCGGACCTCGCGCGGCTCGTCGGGGTGTCGCGGGCGCGGGTCACGCAGTTGATGAACCTGCTCTGGCTGGCGCCAGAACTGCAGGAGGCTGTACTACATGGCGGAAGTGCCGCGGTTTCCGTCGAGCGGACACTCCGGTCCGTCGCGCGACTCCCGTTCTGGACGGATCAAGCACAGCAGTACTCCAGATGCGCCAGGCTGCCGTAGGTAGCGCAAAGCGTTCCGTGGGCGCATCCGGGGCACTCTGGGGACGCAAGCCCGCCCGCCTAGAGGCCCCACTCGGCGTGCTCCCGAGCTTCACGCTCCGCCCACCACTCCCGATCGCGGATCTCGATCTGCGCCCACTCCCGCACTCGGCGGATCGGGTGACCGAGGAATTGTCTCGCTACGTCAGCCTGTGCACGAAACCTCGCAGCACCATTGCCAGTCCAGCCCTCATGTGCATGGACTTCCCCTACGAAGGCACGGAAGGTCTCATCGTCATCTTCGAATCGACTGAGAACAAGCTCGAGGACTGCGGGAACGACCGGACTTCCAGCTTCGTCCAGATGCGGTGCCGGCAGATGTCGCGCGAGGACACGGGCCCCCGCTAGGCCAGCGCTGTCAAGCCACTCCCCAACGTCGGCCGGATTCAACACCGCAACCAGCCCGGTAAGCTGTCGCACTCGCAGCCATCCTGCAGCGTCATCTTCGACCAGCAGAGCGCGCCCGAGGCTGTTCATGATCTGCGTGGAGTAGGTACCCGCAATCTGGGTCAACGCGAGCTCAGCCTGCTCGCAGGCGGTGAAACTCTCAGCGCCAAGTGCCCGAACGAACAGATCCACTCCCTCGTTCGGGTGCGCTGGAAGCACGAGGAGCATCAGGTCTTTCCACTCGTACGCATCGCCCGAACGCTCTGGCAGATCACACCGCCTCAGAATCTCCCAGATGAGGGCCTCCCGCCGATCTCTCTGCACGTCATCGTCGGGCTCGATGATTGGTGACTTCGCCGTGAACGCCGACATGATCCGCAGGGCCGCAGACTGCGTCTCTGCATCCAAAGTCCCGCCAGCAAACCGCTGCAGGATCTCGTTGGCCTCCTCCGCAGTTAGCCGCCGACCACCCACTCCGTACGTAGCGGCCCCCAAGAGCTTCGGCGCCAACAGGCCCGAGTCAGTCATGCCGAGCAGGACTTCGGGCCCACCGGTGACGTCACCTCCCGCAACGATCATGTCGACGGCGACAAGCGACCCCTCTGCTGCGAGCTGTGCCGTTCTCTCCCTGAGTCGTTCCTGGAGCGCCCCCGTAGCTCCACGGTGCACCACGAGGTACCCGCGCAACAGCCCCGTTGAGTTAGTGGCGTTGGCCGCTTGCACTAGGTCGTCGAGCAGGACTCCGTCCCGATCACGCCTACCAAGCTCCTCTCCGAACACAACCGCAGCCGTCGCCTCCGGCGAGTGCAACCACTCGATCTCATTCCTGAGAAGATCAGGAGCGTCGATCACCTCCTGGGCAAGCTCCTGGATTGCGGGTCGCGCGCGTCGGTCTTCGTCGAGCACCTCCTCTCCCCAGACGGGTCGAGACAAGAGGACACGCAATCGGCTCGAGAAGTCCGTAGGCGCAAGCGTCTGCAGTGCCGCTTCGCACTGCGACCAGTACCCCTGCACCTCCACCGGGGGATCCGGCCACCGCTCGCGCTCGCGTCGTAAAAAGCTCTTGATCACTGAGATTGCGTCAGCCCGCACCTTCGCTGAACCCAGGTCCGGCTCAATCAACGCCATCCCCTGCTGCAGCAGCCCCGCGTGGACGAGGTGCTGGAGACGTTCCGCCGCCAGGTCCGTGATCGGCTGCGCTAGACCTGGGATCTGCTCTCTCACCTCGATCATGAGTTCGGTGAGCAGTTCAGCGGCACGCCTGTGCTGACCCCGCGTCGGATTCCATGTGTTGGGTCGCACTCTGCCCGCGAACGTCGGCGGTCCACCCATGCGTGTCGAGTGCCCTGGGAGCCCATCCTTCATCCCGGCGAGGATCACTCCGGACTCATCCGGAGATGCCGCTCGTGCCCTCTCCGCAAAGACCGCAAACCGCTCCTCGAATGGCGTAGCTGTTCCGGAGAGCTGACTCCTGTGGATCTGGGCCCAGAGCGCCGTTGCGTTGTTGCCGATGTCCAACTCGGTCTCATGGCACGCGAGGCGAAAGAGCACCTGCTCGGCAAAGGCCCAATACTCTGGGAATGCAGCAAGTCGTTCGCAGAGCCAAACCAACGCGCGACGCGCGCCCCACCCGGTCCTCGTCTGCCCGGGTCCTCCCTTGATGGCCAGCAACTCCTCCGAGGATGCTGTTGCCACGAGGCGGGCCAGAACAGGGACACCCTCCTTAGGGAAGAGCTCAACCAGCGACGCAAGTTGCTCAGCCGTTCGTGCGTCTGCCAGATCCGCTGGTGCTAGTTCGGCGAGCCATTCGCGAAATGTGGCGGCGATTACTTCGCTGGCCTCCATGCTTCCAGACAGGCGAGTTCGCTCCACCAGCCGATCCCTCATTTCCGGATCAAGAGCTGTCAGGAACCGCGGCGGGTCCATCTCCACGAACCTGCGCCACCCTTCAGCGAAGAGGACGCGAGCCACAATCTCGGGCGTGACCACCCAGTACCGGCCCTGCACAGCGAGGAAGCCCGGTAAGTTGCGCATGGTACGCACGGCTTCGCGCATTGCGACAACGCTGACCCCTGAGACCGCTTCAACCGAGGCCGCTTCCTCCTCCAGACCATCCCTGAATCCGACCTTGGTGAAGAGAGCGAGGAGCGCGGCTGCTTCCATGTTCTGGCCGAGGATTCGCGAATGCACGTAGGCCGCAACACTGCCTGTCGCCAGTGCCCCGCCTGCCGTAATCTCGGCGTCCGAGGCGCACAAATCGGCTGCAAGTCGAATGTAGCCTCCGGCCAGTGCTGCGTACGAGTGGCGGCGATCGTCTGGTACTGCCGGGAAGTTGTCGCGAAGCACCTGAACGACATGCTCCCGTTCAGGCAGCGCCAGTTCGATGACAGGCGCCCCGGTGTTCGCGGTTTCCAGGTTGTCAAGGCAAACGACGCGCACCCGGTCGCGTGCGCCTCGCAGTCTGTCGGATAGCCTCACCCGCATGTCCAGGGAGCAGTCGTCCGCTACCAAGATCGCCGCAGCATCGCCATGCTGCACAGCAGAGGCAAGTTCCCAAGCTTCGTCATCGCCGAAGGCGTAGGCGACGAGTGCCTCGGCACCCGGCATCCGTGCCAGCCTCTCGTAGACCAGTCGGGTCTTCCCAACACCCGAGGGTCCAGCAATCGGCAGGCACACGTCTCCGACTCGGCCTACAAAGTCGAGGTGCGCGTCGATGCGCGCGATGGCTGCCTGCCACGCTGGGTTGTCCGTGTAGTTCGGCGTAGCGTCCGTAATCTGAGTCTTCCAGATTGGCAGCGTGGTGGCCCTCACTGGGCTGATGAGCCGGGCGGCAACCGCCGCCATCGGAAATCGCATCGCCCACTCCGCGATCTTGTCAGGTGCGACGATTCTGGGTGCGGGCGCACCAGGGTTGATGACGTGAGCCACCTCGAGCATGGACGTCTCGATCTGCGTAACGCGATCTGGAGGGACGGCCGCGGTGGTCACGACCCGGTATCCGTACCCGGCCTGAATGAGCCTCGTTGCCTCAGGCTTGTTCATCTCGCCTTCGAGATCGGTGACACTCAGATCCGGTTGGTCCACGGCCTTGTACTGCCAAGCCGTGGGGACCTCCGTGTAGCCCATGCCTCCAGGCATCGGCTGATCGACCCTGCTGTCTACGCCTCCGTCGCCGACATTCTGCCGGAGCTGCGTATGAACATCCGCCTGAGCAACGCCCGCTCGCCTCGCCTCGCCCCTGAGTATCGGATCGAAGAACGCTGCCAGGCGCTCTCCTCCAGCTCCACGCAGGAGTTGAATGTGTTGGAGGTTCAGCGACCACATGGGAGCGAATCGTCCCCTCGACCAGTTCGCGGTTCCGGCTCGGGACGGACCGGGCCAATCGGACGCAGCGTAGGATCGCCGCGCCGCGTGATCAAGCGCCTGGCCCCGCCCAAGCCAAGGGCCGTGCCGGGATCCTGAGAATCGCCGCGCGCTGGCGTCCTGCTCGTCGTGCTCGGCAACTTCGGGGCTTGGTGAACAGCCAAGCGCCAAAGGGCGTCCATTCGCACCTCGCTGTTAACGAACGCGGCCCTCTCACGCCCGACCGAGAGTCTGAGAGGGAGGCGTAGAACCCGTGCGTTCAACGGCCGGTCGCCCACCGGAGGCCGCCGTCACCCGCGGTCGGCGGCCCACCCGGAAACCCGCGAATCATCGGGGCCCTGGGGCGCCCTGTCAGCGGCCGGCCGAGTGGCCTCGCGGCAGAGAACGCGAGAGCCGGGCGGCTCTGGCGCGAGAGTGGCCCCCCATCCTGGGGGCGAACGGGCGACCCGCCGGTTAACAGCGGAGGGGGAGGGGGGGGCATCCAAGGGGCAGCCTCCGGCCCCGTCGCGTCCCGGGGGGCGAG
>JAPKHB010000030.1 GCA_026647295.1 Planctomycetota bacterium
CTGGAGGCGCTGCGGCGCAACCCCGACTGACGGGGGACCCGCCCGGCGGCGCCCCCCCGGGGTCCGGCCGGCGCGCCGCGGTACAGTCGCCCGCGATGGACCCCCGGCTCAACGCCCGCTACCAGAGCGCCGCGGGCGCCGCGGCCTATCGGCGCAAGTACGAGCGATCCTGGGTCCGGCGCCTCTCCCACCGGCGCGAGATGCGCGTCGTGCGCCGCGCGCTCGCGCGCGCCGGGGCCGCCGGGGTGCTGCTCGACGTGCCGTGCGGAGCGGGGCGGCTCCTGCCGCTGCTCCTCGAGGTAGGCCAGGAGGTGATCGCCGCGGACTTGAGCGCCGCCATGGTGGCCGAGGCCCGGGCGGCGCTCGAAGCCGATGCGCGCCGCGGGAGGGTACGGTTCTGCGTGGCGCCCGCCCACGCCCTGCCGCTGGCCGACGGCGCCGTGGACACGGCCCTGTGCCACCGCCTGCTCCACCACCTGGGCGAGCCCGGCGAACGCGCGGCGGTGCTTCGCGAGTTGGCGCGGGTGGCGCGGCGGCGCGTCGTGCTCTCCTTCTCCGACGAGACCACCTTCAAGTCCCGCTGGCAGCGCCGGCGGGGCGTGCGGCGGGTGCGCCACGTGCTTGCGCCCCGGGCCCTGGACGCGGAAGCCGCCGCCCACGGCCTGGCGCCCGTCGGCCGGCCGATCCGGCTCAACGGCCTCACCTCGCTCCTCGCGGTCGCCGTGTACGCGCGCGCGGACGCCGCGCCGTGATCGAGCGCTGGTGGTGGGCGCCGGGGGCGGCCGAGCGGCTGGGCCCCGCGGCCCGCGAGGACGTCGGGGCCTGGATGCGGCGCGCGGAGGAGGGCGAGTGCCTCTCGTCGGACCGCTCCGCGGTGGCCGCGCGGGTCGTGGTCGGGGGCGAGGCGCTGCTCGTCAAGTGGCGCCGGCCCCGGCGGGGCCGCCGGCTGCGCACCTGGCTGCGGCCCTCGCGCGAGCGGCTCGAGGCCCGCGTGCTCGACCGGCTCGCCGGCCTCGGGGTGGCCGTCCCGCGGGTGCTGGGGGTCGGCGAGCGCCGGGCGCGCGGCGTCCTCATCGGGGCCGTCCTGGTACGGGACTACGCCCCGGGAACGAGCGCCGCGGTCGCCCTGGGCGAGGCCCCCGACCTTGCGGCGGACCTCGGCGGCGCCTGGCGCCGCTGGCACGACCTCGGCCTGCGCCACGGCGACGCCTATCCGAAGAACGTCCTGCGCAGCGCTGCGGGGACGTGGATGCCGATCGGCTGCCCCAAGGCCCGGCTCGGCGCCCCGGGGGCCGCCCTGGACGGCGGCCGGGTGCGCGACCTGGCCCAGATGCAGGTCGGGCTCGAGGAACTGGGCCTTGCCCCGGCGGCCTTCCTTGCGGGCTACGCGGGCGGGGACGCCCGGCTCTCCCCCGCCCGGCTGGCCGCGGCGCTCGGCCCCCGCGCCGCGCTGATCCGGCGGCGCAAGCGGCGCCGGCGCGAGGCCGAGGCCAGGGGCGACCGCAAGGGACCCCGCCGGCCGCAGCCCCTTCCGCCCGGGCCGGCGCCCCGGTCCCGGCCGGCGCCCTGGGCCAGGCTTTGACCTTGGGGGGCGGGGGGGGGGCGGCCCCCAGGTTATAGGACTAAAGTCCCTGGTCCCGGGGGCCGCAGGGCCCAGCGCCCTGGCGGAAGGAGGCCCCCCCGCCCTGGGGAAGCCTATTCATTGGCCGACCAATGGGTAGGGTGCGCCCCCCGAGGTCCCCCCAACCTGGAGCCCGATGGCCGCCAAACGCAAGCCCCCCCCGGCGACCTGGAACTGGTGATCGTCGAGTCGCCGGCCAAGGCCCGGACCATCACCCGCTTCCTGGGGGAGGGGTACCGGGTCGAGGCCTCCCTGGGCCACGTCCGCGACCTTCCGGAGGGCAAGGCCGAACTTCCCCCCTCGCAGCGGACCCACCCCCACGCCCGGCTCGGCGTGGACGTGGACAACGGCTTCGAACCCCTCTACGTCGTGCCGCCCGACAAGCGCAAGCGCCTCCAGGAGATCAAGACCCACCTTCGACAGGCGCGCACGCTCTGGCTCGCCACCGACGAGGACCGCGAGGGGGAGTCCATCTCGTGGCACCTCCTGGAGGTGCTCAAGCCCCCGGCGCACGTCGCGGTCAAGCGGCTGGTCTTCAACGAGATCACGCGCACCGCCATCCAGGAGGCGCTCGCCCACCCGCGCGAGATCGACATGGACCTCGTGCGCGCGCAGGAGAGCCGGCGCATCCTGGACCGCCTCTACGGCTACGAGGTCTCGCCCGTGTTGTGGCGCAAGATCAAGAAGGGTCTGTCGGCCGGCCGGGTCCAGAGCGTGGCCCTGCGCCTCCTGGTGGACCGCGAGCGCGAGCGGATGGCGTTCGTGTCGGCGCCCTACTGGGACCTCCTCGCCACGCTCCACACCCCCGCGGGCGAGTCCTTCGAGGCCACGCTCACCCACGTGGGCGAGCAGCGGGTCGCGCAGGGCCGGGACTTCGACCCCGCGACCGGGCGCCTGATCGCCGCGGAGGCCGCGACGGTCGCCGCGGGTTCCGGCGCCACGGGCGCGGCGTCCGTGGTGGTCCTGGACGAAACGCGCGCGAAGGCGCTGGCCCGGGCCGTGGCGGCCGCGCCGGTCGTCGTGCGCGAGGTCGAGGAGAAGCCCTTCGTCCAGCGGCCCCCGCCGCCCTTCACCACCAGCACCCTGCAGCAGGAGGCGGGCCGCAAGTTGCGCTTTGCGGCCCAGCGCACCATGCGGGCGGCGCAGCAGCTCTACGAGAACGGCTGCATCACCTACATGCGCACCGACTCCACCGTGCTGAGCAACGAGGGCCTCGAGGGTGCCCGCGCGGCCGTGCGCGAGCGCTTCGGCCCCGCCTTCGTCCCCGACCGCCCGCGCCAGTACGAGACCAAGGTGCGCAACGCCCAGGAGGCCCACGAGGCCATCCGGCCCGCGGGCGCGAGCTTCCTCGAGCCCGGCCGCCTGCCCGCCGGCCTCGGCGAGGACGCCGTGCGCCTGTACGAACTGGTGTACCAGCGCACGCTCGCCTCGCAGATGCCCGACGCCCGGGGCCGGCGCGTGGTGGTGCGCCTGGACGGGGCCGGGGAGACGCGCCTGCGCGCCGCGGGCCAGACCATCGAGTTCCCCGGCTTCCGCAAGGTCTACGTGGAGGACCGCGACGAGGGCGCGGAGCGCGAGGAGGCCGAGCGGGTGCTGCCGGCGCTTCAGCCGCACGCGGCGCTCCGGGCCGACCCGGTGGAGGCGCGCGGCCACGCCACGCAGCCCCCGCCCCGCTACACGGAGGCGAGCCTCGTCAAGGAACTCGACCAGCGCGGCATCGGACGCCCCTCCACCTGGGCGAGCATCATCCAGGTGCTCCTGGACCGGGAGTACGCCTTCAAGCGCGGGACGGCGCTCGTGGCCTCCTTCACCGCCTTCGCCGTGGTGCGGCTGCTCCAGGCCCACTTCGGCGACCTGCTCGACTACGAGTTCACCGCGCGCATGGAGGACGAACTGGACGCCGTCTCCCGCGGCGAGGTGGACAGCCGCGAGTACCTGCGGCGCTTCTACCGGGGCAACGGCTCCCCGGGCCTGGCCGCGCTGGTGGCCCGCGGGCTCGACGAGGCGAGCCCGAAGGAGATCTGCCGCATCCCCATCAAGGGGGCGAAGGAGGAGGGCATCGAGGTGCGGGTCGGGCGCTACGGGCTCTTCGTGACCGACGGGAAGGCCATCGCCGCGCTCCCCGACGACATCGTGCCCGACGAATTCGACCTGGAGCGCGCCAAGGCGGCGCTGGCCGAAGCGGCGCGCGGCCCCCAGCCGCTCGGCGTGGACCCCGGCACCGACCTGCCCGTGTACCTGATGCACGGGCGCTTCGGCCACTACGTCCAGCTCGGCGAGTCGCCCCCCGGCGGGGCCAAGGCCAAGGGCGAAAAGCCCAAGCGCGCCAGCCTGCTGCGCGGCATGGACCCCGAGGCGGTCACGTTGGACCTCGCGCTGCGCCTGCTCTCGCTCCCCCGGGACCTCGGGCCGCACCCCGACCAGCCCGACGGCCCGTCCATCCAGGCGCGGACGGGACCGTACGGCCCGTACGTGACCTGGGGCAAGGAGACGCGCAGCATCCCGCCCGAGGTGAACGTGCTCGAGATCTCGCTCGATCAGGCGGTGGCGCTCCTGCGCGAGCCCAAGCGGGGACGGAGCCGCAGCGCGCCCAAGGCGCTGCGCGAACTCGGGCCCCACCCCGCGGGCGGCGCGCCGATCCGGATCCTGTCCGGGCGCTACGGCCCCTACGTGAGCGACGGCAAGGTGAACGCGACGCTGCCCAAGGGCACCGCGCCCGAGGCGGTGACGCTGGAGCAGGCGCTGGAGTGGCTCGCGGCCAAGGCCGCCCGGGGTCCGGCGCGGCGGCGGCGCACGCGCAAGTCCTAGCCTGCGTGCGCGGCCCGGCGCGCTCCGTCCCGGCGCGGCCCGGCACGGGGAACGCGCCGCGCCTCCCCCCCGAGGCCGCGGGCCGCGGCGCCCCGCCGGGGCGCCCGATCCATTTTGTCGGGCCGTTGGGCCCGACGGGTACCCTGGCGCGGCGGCGTGTCCCGACGCGCCGACCCGGCCCCCCAACGCCCCGACCGAGCCCCACCGGAGAGCCCCGATGAAGATCCAGACGCTCGCCCAGGAGGGCTACGAGAAGCTCGTCAAGTGCGAGGACCCCGCCTCGGGGCTGCGCGCCGTGATCGCGATCCACGACACCTCCCTGGGGCCGGCGCTGGGCGGCATGCGCATGTGGCCCTACGCCACCTGGGAAGACGCGATCTTCGACGTGCTGCGCTTGAGCAAGGGCATGACCTACAAGTCGGCCGTGGCGGACACCGGCCTGGGCGGCGGCAAGAGCGTCGTGATCGGCAACCCCAAGACCGACAAGAGCGAGCGGCTCTTCGAGGCGATGGGCGAGTTCGTCGATTCGCTCGGCGGCCGCTACATCACGGCCGAGGACGTGGGCACCAGCGTCGAGGACATGGTGGTCGTGCGGCGCAAGACGCGCTGGGTGACGGGGCTGCCCCTCGAGATGGGGTCGAGCGGCGACCCGAGCCCCTGGACGGCGCTGGGCGTGTTCCGGGGCATGAAGGCCTGCTTGGAGGAGGCCTTCGGCAGCCCCGACTTCCGCGGGCGCGTCGTCGCGGTGCAGGGGTGCGGCCACGTCGGGCAGTACCTGGCGCGGCACCTGGCCGACGCCGGGGCCGCGCTGCTGCTGGCCGACATCCACCCGGAGCGCGTTCGGGCGCTCGCCGACCAGACCGGCGGCAAGGTGGTGAGCCCGGCCGACATCCTCGGCGTGGCCTGCGACGTGCTGGCCCCCTGCGCGCTGGGCGCCGTGATCAACGACGAGACCCTGCCCGCCCTGCGCTGCCGCGTCATCGCGGGGGCGGCGAACAACCAGCTCCTGCGCGAGGACCACGGCCAGCGCCTCAAGGAGGCGGGAATCCTCTACGCGCCCGACTACGTGATCAACGCGGGCGGGATCATCAACGTCTCCATCGAGGTCGAACCCGAGGGCTACGACGAAGCGCGCAGCCGCCGCAAGGTCGAGAACATCTACTTCGCCCTCAAGCGCGTGTTCGAGATCTCCAAGGAGCAGAACGTCTCGACCAACGAGGCGAGCAACCGGCTGGCCGAGGAGCGGTTGAGCCAGCCGGCGCGCAACGCCGGCGCGTAGCCGGGACGGGCGCCTAGCCCCCGGGGGGCGCGTGCGCCTGCGCGTCGCGCCCCGCCTCCAGGAGGAGCGCGATCCACAGGGCGCCGGCCCAGCCCACGGCGGGGATCTGGACCGCGAGGGCGAAGAAGGGGCCGGGGCGCCACAGCACGGCGACCACGGGGACGAGCGCGAGGCGCCGGCGCCACACGTTGGCGTTGCCGTTGCGCGCAAGGCAGCCCGCGTCGGCGAGCAGCACCAGCAGCGCGTAGCCGGCCGCGGCCGGCGGACCCCAGGGCGCGACCGCGCCCGGGCCCGGCGCCCCGGCCAGGCCGGCCGCGCACCAGGCGAGCAGCAGCAGGTGCAGCCCCAGGTCGAGCAACAGCAGCCCGGCGGTCGCGCGCCGCACGCCGTGATCCGCGTCGGAGGAGGGGGCAGGCCCGGCCATCCGCAGACCGATACGGGATCCGCGGCGCCCGGGCCACTTCCGCCCGGGGCGCGGGCGCGCCGCCTACGGCGGAGGCGCCGCCGGCGCCGGCGCGCCCGGGGGCTCCAGCCACTCCACGGGGCACTCGGGCAGGGAGGCGAGCAGCACGCGCCCGTAGGACCGTCCGGCCAGCCGCGGATCCAGGATGGTCACGCAGCCCCGGTCGGTGCGCCGGCGGATCAGCCGGCCGAAGCCCTGCTTGAGCCGAAGCGCCGCGGCGGGCAGCGCGAGGTCGCGGAAGGGGTCCCCGCCGGCGTCGCGCACCCGCTGTGCGCGCGCCCGCCACAGCGGGTGGGTCGGCACCTCGAAGGGCAGCCGCGCGATCACGACCTGCGTGAGCGCGTCGCCCGGCACGTCCACGCCCTGCCAGAACGAGGCCACGCCCAGCAGCACGGCGCCCCCCGCGCGGAAGGCTTCGAGCAGGGCCCGGCGGTCCAGGTCCTCGCCCTGGACCAGGAGCCGGCGGCCGAGCGCCGCGGCGTGGGGCTTCACGTACTCGGCCACGCGCCGCAGGTCGCGCACCGAGGTGAACAGGACGAGGGTCCCGCCCGCCTCGCCGCGCAGGACCTCGAGCACGGCGGGGCCGAGGGCCTCGGCGTACGCCGTCGGGGCGCGCACCGGATCGGGCAGGTGGCGGGCGAGGCGCAGGCGCGCCTGCGTCGCGTAGCAGAAGGGGCTGCCCACGCGCGCCTCGAGCGCGGCGGGCACCCCGAGCCGGGCCTTGAGGTACTCGAAGGAGGGCGGCGCCCCGGTCGCCAGCGTGGCGCTGGTGAGCACGACGCTGTGGTGGGCCTCGAACAGGAGTTCGGCGAGCAGCGGGGCCACGTCCACCGGCGCGCTGCACACGGCGGGGTTGCGGCCGCCCTCGACCCAGCGCACCTGGCCGTCCTCGTCCGGGGCCAGCACCTCGGCGAGCTGGGTCGCGGCGTCCAGCACGCCGCGCGCCCGGGCGGTGAACTCGAGCCGCGTCTCGCGGTCCTCGCCCCGCCGCGCCGCGGAGAGCAGGATCGTGGAGAGTTCCTCGAGCCGCTGGCGCAGCAGGGCCGCCTGGTCGGGATCCCCGAGCGCGCCGGAGGCCGGTTCGTCCCCCGCCGGGGCGCCGAGCGTGGCGAACCAGGCCTCCGCGGCCCGGCGGGCGGACTCCACGGCGGCGCGGGCCCCGGGGTCGCGGTGCTCTTCGAGGAGCCCCCGCCGGCGGGCGGGGCTCCACAGCCGCCCGAGGAGCTGGCGCAGGCCCAGCGCCGACACGCGCCGCCCGAGGTGCTCGGCGGCGGTGTCCTCCAGGTCGTGGGCCTCGTCCAGGATGACGGCGTCCAGCGCGGGCAGGAAGCCGTGCCCGTGGCGGCGCAACGCAAGGTCCGAGAGCAGGACGTGGTGGTTGAGGACGAGCAGGTCGGCCGCCTGCCCGTCGCGCCGGCTGCCCTGCCAGTGGCAGGCGTCGTAGTGGGGGCAGGCCCGCCCGAGACAGTTGCCCTGCTCGGCGTTCACGGCCTCCCAGACGCCGGGGGGCGGATGGAAGGGCAGGTCCTGGCGGCTCCCGTCCGACGTCGTGTCCGACCAGGCCAGGATCGCGTCCAGCGCCGCGCGTTCCTCGGTCTCGAACAGGCCGTCCACGCGCTGGTGGGCGCGGTGCATGCGTCGTAGGCACAGGTAGTTCGAGCGCCCCTTGAGCAGGGCGTAGCGCACCGGGAAGTCCAGCGCGCCGGCCAGGAGCGGCAGGTCCTTGCGGACGAGTTGCTCCTGGAGCGCGATCGTGCTGGTGGCGACCGCCACCCGTCCGCCGGTCGCCCGTGCCCAGAGCAGGGCGGGCACGAGGTAGGCGAAGGACTTGCCCACCCCGGTTCCCGCCTCCACCAGGAGGTGACGCCCGGATGACAGGGCCTCCGCGACCCGCTCGGCCATCGCGATCTGCTCGGGGCGCTCCTCGAAGCTCCCGTCCCCGGCGGCCAGGGCGCGGGCGACGGGACCGTCCCGGCCGAGCAGGGCGGCGGGGTCCAGGGGCTCGGTCGGGGGGGCGAGGGGGGGCACGGGGCGAGGCCGCGCGCGCCGGGATGCTTGTCGGCGACGGCGCGCGGGGGCTATCCTACGGCCCCACACGACCGAGGGAGGTCCCCCCACGATGAGGCGATCGAGCTGGCTGTGCGCCGCGCTCCTGGCGTTCTGGACGGTGGGCTGCGCGGGCGCGGGTCGGGCGCCGCGGCCGCCCCAGGAGGACCCGGACAACGTGGCCTCGCGCCTCGGGCGGGGCGACTGGATGGTGAGCCAGGCCACTCGCGTCTCCAAGGTGCTGGAGCCGCGCCCCAACCTGCCCCCCCGCCACGTCGGCTTCCTGATCGCCAGCGACTACCGCCAGGTGCGCGGGGGCCCGGTGTTCACCATGTACAAGGTGACGACGCTGAACCGCGACGAGCAGATCGGACACATCGACCAGCTCGGGCGCGGGACGCGCTACGAACCCCGGCGCAACGGGACGTTCGAGTCGGTGGACGTGGGCATCGGAACGCTGACCCAGCAGGTGGCGGCCATCTTCGGCCTTCCGCGCGGGGTCCAACTCGAGCCCACCTCCGAGCGGCGGCTCGCCTTCGAGGCCCTGGACCGCAACGGCGACAGCCTGCTCTCGCCCGAGGAGACCGCCGAGTACGGCGACCGGATCCGCTCCGCCGACGCCAACCGCGACGGGCGCGTGGACTTCGAGGAGTTCGAGGCGATCGACGTCCTGTAGGCCGACCGGTTCACCCGTCCAGGCGCGGCGCATCCGCCCAGAGCATCTCCAGGTCGTAGAGCGCGCGCTGCTCGGCGTCGAAGACGTGGAGCACGACGTCGACGAGGTCCAGGCAGATCCAGGCGCCCGGCTCCTTGCCGGAGAGGGAGAGCGGCAGGATGCCGTGTTCGCGCTTGAGCTCGCGCGCGACGTGCTCGACGATGCTCTGGTTCTGGCGCGCGCTGCGCCCCGTGGCGACCACCAGGTAGTCCATGTAGTCCACGAGGCCGCGCAGGTCCAGCACCACGAGGTCCTCGGCCCGCCGCTCGCGGCAGAGTCCGACCACCCGCGCCAGGAGCGCGTCGGAGGCCAGGGCCGGGGCGGACCGGCGGCGGCCCGTGGAGGTCGCGGGGCTGCGCATCTCGGGACGAAGGTACGGCGGCTCGGGACGCTCGGGCATCAAGTTCCCCCGAGCGCCCGCGCAAGCTCCCGCCCCAGGTCCTCGCCCGCGGGCCCCAGGACCGCGCGCAGGGCGCCGGCGGCCTCCCGGGCCCGGTTGCGCGCCCCGGCCGGCGCCCCCGGCGCAAGGGCCGCCTCCGCGGCCTCCAGCACGTCGCGGGTGCGGGCCCAGGCGGCCGCGAGCGTGAGGTCGGCGGGCACGGCCTGGGCGTCGAAGAGAACCTCGGCCAGCACCGCCCCGTGGCGCCGCGCGAGCGCGTCCAGTTCCCGGCGTAGGCCCCGCCCCGCCTCGGTCTCCCCGTCGGCGAGCCGGCGCGCGACCAGGTAGGGGCCCAGGTGGAACAAGGTCACCAGGTGGCGGCGCCCCGCGCGCGCGATCTCGGCGGCCCGGCGGGCCGCCTCGACCAGGTGGTCGACCCCGCGGTCGATGCGGCGGGGCTCGGCCACGTCGAGCGCGTCGAGCACCGCGGGCGAGGGCAGCAGCCACAGGTCCGCCGCGGCCAGGTGGAGGCGGGCGCTGTCCGGCGCCTCGGCGAGCGCACGCTCCAGGAGGCCGCGCGCGGCGCGCCACCAGGCCAGGCGCGCGGCCGACCCGCGCACCTGCGGGAGCAGCGCGCGGGCGTACACGTCCACGAGGAAGCAGGTCCCCGCCTCGTTGTGCGGGTCGAGTTCCAGGAGCAGGTCCAGCGCGCCGGCGGCGTCCTCCAGGCGCCCGAGCCCTTCGAGCCGCTCGGCGCGCAGGTACAGGGCGTTGGCGGCGACCACGCGCAGGCCGCCCAGCGACGCGCCCAGCGCGCCCACCCACGAACGCCGCCCCGGTTCGGCGGGCGCCGGACGCAGCAGCGCCGCCAGGGCGAGCGCGCAAAGGCCCAGGCCCGCCAGGGCGCGGCGGCTCATCGACGGGCCTCCAGCCAGCGCGGCCACGGGACCCAGGCGGCGAACGCCCCCAGCGCCGCGTAGCCCAGCACCGGCAGCATCCAGGCGGCCAGGTCCCCGCCGGGCACGCGGGCCGCGCCCAGGTCCCCGAGGATCTCCACCACCGGCAACCGCGGGGCCAGCGCCGTGGCCGCCTCGAGCACGCCGCGCGCCAGCGCGGCCGCGCCGCCCCGGGCCCCGAGCGCCTCGGCGAGGTCCAGCAACGGTTCGCGCGCCACCGCGATCCAGAGCAGCAACGCCGCAAGGCCGGCGGCGCTGGGCGCCGAGGTGGCGCGGGAACAGGCCACCGCGACCGGCGCGACGCTCGCGGCGCAGAGCCCGAGCAACAGCGCCCCCAGCAGCAGCCCGGCCGCGGGCGGCACCGCCCCGGAGAGCACCCGGGCCCCGGTGACGCGCAGCGCCGCCCCCTCGGAGCGCAGCGTCAGTTCGACGGGCTCGGCCGAAGGCCCGATGGGCAGACGCAGGGGCCCGCGGACCCCGATGCGCTCGACGCCCGCCTCGGCGCCGCGGCGCCAGGCCACGTCCACACGGTCCAGGTCGGGGCCCCCCTCGAAGCGCGGCCGCAGGTCGACCTCGAGTTCGCCCGCGGCGTCGGGCGGCAGTGGGAGGCGCAGCGCCGGGGCGGTCGCCGCGCCCCGCGGGGGCCGCAGCCAAAGGCCCCGCTCGGCGCCGCCGCCCTCGAAGCGCAGCGGCCGCGAACGGGCGAGGTCGCCGCCTGCGTGGGCCAGCGGGAGGCAGGCGGCGGCCAGGGCGCCGGCCGCGAGCGCGAGCAGGGTGGCCCCCGCCCAGCCGGCCAGGGCGACGGCCAGCCGCCCGCACGACGCGGGGGGCGCCAGCGTGCGCAGCCACTCGCTGCGCCCGCTGCGGCGCTCGGCGACCAGCCAGCCCGCGGCCACCACCACGCCCAGCGTTCCGACCACCAGGACGCCGAGCCCGGCCCCGAGCAGCGCGCCCCCGCCCGGGCGCCCCCGCAGCGCCAGGGCGCCGGCCACGGTCAAGGCGACGAGCAAGAGCAGGCCGCGGCGCAGCGCCGGCGCGCGGGCAAGTTCCACGAGGTGGCGGGCCAGCAGCGCCCCCAGGCTACCCACCGCGCGCCGCCTCCATCAGACCCAGCAGCGAGGGCCGCGGGTCCCCGGCGAGCAGGTCCGAGGGCGCGCCCGAGCGCACCACCCGGCCCGCGTCGAGCACCAGCGCGCGATCGCAGGCCTCCTCCGCCGTGACCCGGTCGTGCGCCGAGAGCAGGGCCGCGCCGCCGGCGCGCTGGTGCTGCTCGAGCACGCGCAGCACGTCGGCCACGCCGAAGGGGTCGAGCCCGGAGGTGGGTTCGTCCAGCACCAGGAGCCGCGGCCGGTGGACCCAGGCCGCCGCCAGCGCCAGGCGCCGGGCCATGCCGCGGGAGTAGTCCTCGACCCGCTGGCGCCAGGCCCGCTCCTCCAGGCCGACGGCGGCGAGCGCCTCGGCCACGCGGCTGCGGCGGGTGCGCCGGCCGCGCACGCCCTGCAAGCGGGCGAAGAGGTCGACCGTCTCGAAGCCGCTCAAGAGACCGAAGCGCCGCGCCTCCTCGGGCACGTAGCCGGTGGCGGCCCGGGCCGCCCGGCGGCCCGGCGCGCCGCCCAGGACGCACAGCGAGCCCTCCCGGACCGGGAGCAGCCCGAGCACCAGGCGCAGGGTGGTGCTCTTCCCGCTGCCGTTGGGCCCGAGCAGCCCCAGGCACTCGCCGGGCCCGAGGTCGAAGTCCAGGCCGTCCACCGCGGCCCGGGCCGCGGCGCCCCGGCCGAACACGTGCGTGAGGCCCCGCGCGCTCACGACGGCGGCGGCGGGGCGGGCGGGCGCGTCGGGCACGGGCGCGGATTGTACGGGCGGGAACGTGACCAGGACGCCGCGCCCCGCGAGGACGCGGGTGTCCCTGGGCCATCGGAGTCCGGCGTGGATCGCGCCCCGCCCCCCACCCCCCGCGAAACGCGCGCCGCCCGCGCCCTGATCGGCCTCCTCCTGGTCGCCCTCGGAGGGCACCTGGGCGCGGGCGTCTGGCGCGCGCTCGGCCCCCCGCGGGGACCGCCCCCCCGGCGCCTGCGCGTGGACATCGCCCGCGACGACGTCGGGCGACTGGCGTGCCTGCCCGGCATCGGCCCGGTCCGCGCGCGGGCCATCGCCGAGGCGCGCCTTGCCTGGGGGCCCGAGCCCCGCCTCGAGGACCTCCTGGCGGTCGCCGGCATCGGGCAAGGCACCGTGGCGCGGCTCGCCGCCACGCGCCTCGCCGAGGTGCGCCTCGGAGGCCGCCCGCTGGGCGTCCCCGCCCCTACGATGGCGCGGTGAACGCGCCCGCCCCCGCCCTGGACCCCGCCGCGTTCCAGGACCTCCTGCGGCGCTTTCTGGACGAAGACCACGCCGGGGAGGACCGCACGTCCGAGGCGCTGGTCGACCCGGCGACGCGGGCCGTCGGCGAGGTGCGCCTCAAGGAACCCGGCGTGGTGTGCGGGCTCGTCCTCCTCGAGCCCCTCTTCGCCCTGCTCGACCCCGAGGCGCGGGCCGAGCGGCTGGTCGAGGAGGGCGCCCGGGCCGGCGCGGGCACCGTTCTCGCGCGCGTGCACGGCCGGGCGCGGGCCCTGCTCGCCGGCGAGCGCACGGCGCTCAACCTCCTGCAGCGCCTGTGTGGCGTGGCCACGCTCACCGCGGCCTACGTCGAGGCCGCGATGGCCACGGGCACGTGGGTGCTCGACACGCGCAAGACCACGCCCGGCCTGCGGGCGCTGGAGCGGTACGCGGTGCGCTGCGGCGGTGGGCACAACCACCGCCTCCACCTCGCCGACGCGGTGATGGTGAAGGAGAACCACCTCCAGGCGGCCTTCGGCGGCACCGGCCCCGCGGCGGTGGCCGAGGCGCTCCGGGTGCTCCTCGCGCAGACCGCGCCGGGGACCGCGCTCTACGTCGAGGTGGAGGACCTGGCCGAACTGGACGCGGCGCTCGCCGCCGGGGCCGGACGCGCCGCCGACCTCGTGCTGATGCTGGACGACTTCGGCCTGGAGGAGGTCCGCGCCGCGGTCCGGCGCCTGCGCGCGCTCCCGGCGCCGCGCCCGCGGCTCGAGGCCACCGGCGGCGTCACGCTGGAGGCGCTCGGAGCCCTGGCCTCCACGGGGGTGCACCGCGTGAGCGCCGGCCGCCTCACCCACGGGGCCCGCGCGCTCGACCTCTCCCTCAAGATCCGGCGGGTCCCTGACCCCACCACGTGAGCCCGAGGTCCCGTGCGATGGTGCGGGCGAGCAGCGGCAGGTCGGCCCGCGCCTCGCGGATGTCCTGGGCGTCGATCGCGAGCACGGGCTTCCAGAAGCGCGGGCGCAGGATGAAGAGGAGGCCGCGCTGCAGCGAGCACTCCACCACCCAGCGCCGCTGGGTGTGGTGGTTGGCCATCTCCAGGCTGGTGAGCAGCCGCTCCAGGTCCTTCAGCCCGTCGGGGGCCAGCCTAAGGAACACGAAGGGGTACTCCCCCGTCTCGGGGCGCCCGGCGCTCGCCCCGTCCACCGTGAAGGTGCGCACCTGCTCGAGGGACTTGACCAGCGGGTAGATCGTCCGGTGGAAGCCGCGCTCGGCCGCCTCGCGGCGCTCGGCGACCAGCGCCACGTTGCGCGCCTCGCCCTGCACGTGGTCGCACAGGCCGCAGACCTCCACCTCGACCCCCTCGACCACGGCCGCCTCGACCTGGCGGCTGCCGCACTCCTCGCACTCCGCCATCGTGCCGCCCCTCAACCCGCCCGGCGCGCCCCGGGCGCGACGCGGCGGGGATCCCGCGCGTCGCCGCGCAGCTCGCCGTCGAACACCCGCTCGGCGGGGCCGCGCAGGAACACGTGCCCGTCGGCGGCCCACCGCACCCGCAACGCCCCGCCGGCCAGGTCCACCGTGGCCTCGCGCCCCGAGCGCCCCGTGCGCGCGGCGGCCACCAGGGCGGCGCACGCCCCCGTCCCGCAGGCCGGCGTCTCGCCAGCGCCCCGCTCCCAGGTGCGCTGCACGAGCCGGTCGGGCGCCACCACCGCGACGACCTCCAGGTTCACGCGCTCGGGAAAGTCGGGGTGGCGCTCGACCGCGGGGCCCAGGCGCGCGAGGTCGGCCGCGGCCACCGCCTCGGGCCCCGGGACGAAGTGGACCGCGTGCGGGTTTCCCAGGCCCACGAGGGTGAGCCGCAGCGGGCCAACGGGCAAGGCGAGTTCGTGCGCGAGCGCCTCGGGCCCGGCCACGCGCGCCGGCAGCGCCGCGGGGTCGAAGTCCGGCGTCCCCATGTCGATCTCGAGGTCCCAGGGGTCGCGGCCAAGGACCCGCACGCGCCGGGGGCCGGCCCCCGTCGCGATCACGTACCCCGACGCGGCCGCGTCCAGGAGGCCCTCCTCGATCCCGTAGCGCACCAGGCAGCGCAGGCCGTTGCCACACATCTGGGCCGGGCTGCCGTCCGGGTTGTACATGTGCATGGCCAGGTCGGCGCCGGCGGCCGGGGCCGCGACGAGGAGGCCGTCGGCGCCCACGCCCAGCCGCCGGTCGCAGGCGCGCCGGGCGAGCGCCGCCGGGGCGGCGATCTCCCGGCGCACGCCGTCGACGACGACATAGTCGTTGGCGCAGCCGTGCATCTTCGCGAAAGGCAGGCGTCCGGGGGCCATCCGCCCACGATACGCCCGGGGCCTGCGCCGCGCCTTCCCCGGGCGTACGGCGGGCCGGTCCGGGCCCCCCGGCGCTGGTCCCCTCCGCCCGTGCAGGGTACAAAGGGAGGGGCTGGACGGTCGCCGGGGGCGGCGGCGCGGGCCGGCCCGAGGTGCTGCATGCCATGAGGAAGGGCCCGGACGTCGTGGCTTCCCCGCCCGCCCTCTCGCTGCCCGGCGAGGGGCCGCTTGACGCCGCGCTGGCCGCGCAGGTGGCCCGGCTCTCGCACCTCCAGCGCCTGGCCACGACGGGCCTCCTCGCCGGCGGGCTCGGCCACAACCTGGCCTCGATGGCGCAGAGCCTCTCGGCGCGCTGCCGGCTGGGGCTCGCGCGCGCGGCGGGCGACCCCGAGGCGGCCGCGGCGGCGCTCACGGACGTGGGCGCGCTGGCGGACCGGATCGTCGAGCAGGTGCACATGTTGCTGCGCTACCTCGCGCGCGACTTCGGCTCGGTGCAACCGACGCACGTCGAGGGCGTGGTCCACTGGGCGCTGCGCTTCCTCGAGTCGGGCACGCGCGACCGGCCCCCCGTCGCGATCCGCCGCCACCTGGACGGCCACCACGTCGCCCTCGCCGAGCGCACCCGCCTCATGCAGGCGCTGCTCAACGTGCTCTCCAACGCCGTGCGCGCGGCGCGGGCCGGCGGGGGCCACGTCGAGGTGGGCGTCGGCCGGCGGGGCGCCGAGGTCGAGATCGAGATCCGCGACGACGGCCCCGGGATCCCCGCGCCGCTGCGCGCGCGGCTCTTCGAACCCTTCGTGCGCGGGGCGGCCGAGACGGAGGCCGGCGCCGAGGGCTCCGGCCTCGGGCTCTACATCTCCCGCTGGCTGATGAGCGAACTCGGGGGCCGCATCGAGTTCGAGACAGAGGAAGGCACCGGGACGACGTTCCGGCTCCTGCTGGCGCACGCGCCGTCGGAGCCGGAGGAAGTGACAGCAGACCCTGGAACGGGAGCCGGGAATCCCCATGCAAGCCGATGACGAAACCGAAGCCGGGCCCGACCCGGCCCCCGGGGGGCGCCGCCCCATCCGGCGGGTGGCGCACGCCACCCCCATCGTGGACACCCAGAAGAGCGGGAAGCTGATGGGGGTCCGCGCCCCGGAACTGGCGCAGCGCCGCATCCTGTACCGGGCCCCGCTCTCCTTCATCGAGATCGCCGTGCCGCCCCGCTTCGACCCGCGCGGCGAGAACTGGATCTGCGGCCAGTGGTTCATCCCCAAGGACGACCGCTGGCGCTGGAGCGGGCCCACGCGGGCGATCCTGCGCAAGACGGGTGAACCCGAGGCTCTGGGCGACGCGATCGTGGACGAGTACGGGACCTTCGCCCTGCCCTTCACCGGGGAGGGGGAGTACGACATCCTGCTGGAACCCCTGCGGGGGACGCCGGTCTCCGTCGCCTTCACCTGTTGAGCGCCCCATGGCCGAGCCGCGCGACGCGCACATCGAGCGGCTCGGGGAGGACGTGCCGCCGTGGGAACGGCGCCGCCGGGTGCGCGCGGCCGCGGCGGCGGGGGTTGCGGCCGCGGACCTGCGTTCGCTGTGGACGCACCAGGACGGCTCCGCCCCCGCGCGCCGGCTGCGCTACGCGCTCGCCGGCCTGCTGCTCGCCCACCGGACGGGGGACGCGGAAAGCCGCATCGAGGCCGAGCGCGCGCTGGCCCAGACCTACCTGCGCCTCGGACACCCGCGCCGCACGCTCGCGCGCATCGTGAGCCTCACCCGCCGCCTCCCGCCCGAGTCGCCGCGCTTCGTCCCCCTCACCCACGCCCAGGCCCTGCTCGGTCTGGGCCGGCTGGAGGAGGCGCTCGCGGTGATCCGGGACGCGCGGGCCCGCGGCCCGGAGACCTACGCCGGGGTGAGCGCGGCGAGCATGGATGCGGTCCACGCGATGGTGCTCGCCGACCTGGGTCGCTGCGAGGAGGCCCTCGCCATCCTCCAACGGGCGAGCGCAACGCTGCGCGCGGCCGGCGACGAGCACCGCTGCTACGTCACGGACACCGCGGTGGCGACCGTGCTCGTGCGCCTCGAACGCTTCGACGAAGCCGAGGCGGTGCACGTCGACCTGATCGAACGCGGGTACCGGGTGGGGGACGGGGTGGACGGCCCGCCCTGGCCGCTCCTGGACCGGGCGCTGATGCAACTGCGCCGCGGCCGCTACGCCCAGGCGCTGCTGGACTTCGAGCAGGCCCGCGAGCGCAGCCGCCAGGCGGCCTTCGCGCTGGGCGAGGCCCGCGCCGACCTGGGGGCAGCCCAGGTGGCCCTGCACCTCAACGCCCCCGCGCTCGCGCATGACCTGGCCGGGCGGGCGTTGGAGACCCACGAGCGCCTCGGCGCCTCGGAGAGCGCCGCCGCCGCACGGTTCCTGGTCGCCGTCGCGGCCGCCGGCATGGGCCGCGGGCGCGAGGCGATGGCGCAGATGCGGCGGGCGGAGGAGGCCTTCGAAGCCGGCCAGATGCACCAGTGGCGCTCGTTGTGCCTACGCCACCTGGCCCAGATGCACCACGAGTCAGGCCTCACGGATTCGGCCGCGCGGCTCGCCCGGGAAGCCATCCGGGTCGCCCGCGCCAACCGCCAACCCGTGCGCGCCGGCCACGCGTTGCTCATGCTGGCCACGATCGAGGCCGACGTCGGCGAGCCCACGGCCGCCCGGGGCCACGCCGAGGAGGCGCTCGAGGTGGCGCGCCTCCAACGCGCCCCCGGACTGGAGATTCCGGTCCTGCACCTGCTCGGGCGCCTGTGCGCCGAAGCCGGCGACGTGGCCGCGGCGGCCGGGCTCGCGCTCCGGGCCGCGCGGCGGCTCGAGCGCACCCGCGCGACGGTCCCGCCCGACGAGTTGATGGCCTCCTGGCTCGCGGGCCGCTCGCGCCTGTTCCAGGACGCGATCCGCTGGGTGCTCGCGCGCGGCGGCCGCAGCGCCGGCCTGCGGGCGCTGCGCCTGGCCGAACAGGGCAAGGCGCGGGCCCTGCTGGACCTCCTGCGCCGCCCGCGCCGCCCGGGGCGCACCGCCACGGAGCGCGAGGCGCTCGCGCTGGAGCGCGACCTGCGGGCCCGCGCAGCGGCGCTGCCGGCCATGAGCCGGGCCGATGCGCGCCAGCGCCCCCAGGCCACCGACCTCGAGGAACGCCTCGCGGCGAGTCTGCGCCGGCTCAAGGACGAGGACCCCGAGGCGGCCGAACGCTGGCACCGCCCGCCGCTGGGCCCCGGGAGCCTGGCCCGCGCGCTGGGCCCCACGGACGCGCTGATCGAGTACCAGCAACTCGACGACGAGTTGCTCGTCTTCGTGTTGCACGACCGGCGGCTTTCGATCGAGCGCCGGCCGCTGGCGCGGGCGCGGCTCCAGGACCTCCTCGCGCGCACCCGCTTCCACCTCGACCGGCCGGCGCTGGGCGCGGGGCACGAGTGGGCCCACGGACCGGAGATGGCCGCCGCGGCCCAGGGGGCGCTGGAGGCGCTCGGCGCCGCGCTACTCGGGCCCACGGTCGTCCCCGCGGGCGCCCGCCGCCTCGTGGTGGTGCCCCACCGCGAGCTCAACGGCCTGCCCTTCCACGCGCTGGTGGACCGGGGGCACGCGCTGATCGAGGCCCATGAGGTCGTCCAGGTGCCCAGCCTGGCGGTGTACCTGCACTGCCGGGCCCGCCCGCGCACGGCGGCGGGACCGGCGCTCCTGATCGGCCTTCCGGACGCCGTCGCACCGGCCATCGGCGCGGAGATCAACGGGTTGCGCGGGCACCTGCCCGACGCCCAGGTCGCGCTCGGCCCCGACGCCACGAGCGAACGCCTGGATGCGCTGGGGCCGGGGGCCCGGTTCGTCCACCTCGCCTGCCACGCGCGCTTTCGCGCCGACGACCCCGGAGCCTCGGGCCTCGGGCTTGCCGACGGCTGGCTCACCGTACGGGAGATCGCGCAGTTGGACCTGCCCACCGACCTCCTCGTGCTCGCGGGGTGCAGCACCGGCCGGCTCAACGTGACCGAGGGCGGGGACGTGTTCGGGCTGGTGAGCGCCTTCCTGGAGGCCGGCGCCGCGAACCTGCTGACCAGCCTCTGGCCCGTCCCCGACGCGCCGACGGCGGAGTTCATGGCCCGCTTCCACGCGGAGTTGGAGGCGGGGCGGACCCCGGCGGCCGCGCAGCGGGCCGCCACGCTCGAGGTGCGCCGCCGCCACCCGCACCCCCACGGCTGGGCCGGCTTCGTGCTGGTGGGCGCGGGCGACCTCCCGCCCGCCCCCGGGGCACAGGGCCCCGCGGCGCCCGAGGGCGCCGCGGGGCCAGGACGCGCCGCGGGGACCCGCGACGCCTAGCCGCCGGCTGGCTCCGACCTAGGGGGCGTAGCGCCGGGCGTAGGAGGAACCCTCGACCTGGGGCACCACCTCGGTGACCTGGTCGTAGCCCTCGGCCGCCAGACGCGCCGCCACCGTCGCGTCGGCGTGGCAGCCCTCGAAGCGCAGCGCGCTGGGGGACCAGCCGCCCTCGATCGCGTCGAGCAGGGCGTCCATGCTGCACACGGTGGCCTGGGTGCCGGCGTAGTCCTCGAGCGCCGCCTCGCGCGCCGAGGGGACGAGCCAGACCTCGCCGGAGATCTGCACGAAGGCGATCATGCTGTGCTCGCCGATCGGGTTCCAATTCTCGGCCTGCGCCGCGGGCGGCGCGAGGCACAGACAGGCCACGAGGGCGAAGAGGGGGAAGGGGGAGCGGTCCATGGGACCTCCGGGGGAACAGGCACCTCCCGCCCGGGGGAGTTGCCGGAGCGAACACCGGGGCCGGGCCCCCGCCCGGGCCGCAGCGCGACGCCAACTGCATCGCGGCCAAACACCGCCGCGGCCCGTTGGCCTCCATTCTCTGGCCCCGGTCCGACAGCAGGCGTTTCGGCCGCTTCAGCGGGTGCGCAACCTTGCGCGGTGCGGATCGGCTGCCCGCTCAAGGCCCGGGCCGGCTTCTTCCGATACGGGGGTGCCCCCGCACGGGATGTGGAGGCGCGCCGAGGCTCACCCATGCTCTTCGCCCCCCCCCGCCTCCCCCCCCGCGTCCAGGTC
>JAPKHB010000300.1 GCA_026647295.1 Planctomycetota bacterium
CAGATGGGCATCTGCGCCTACTTCGCTCTACTGCGCTCCGTTGCGCTCTATGTCGCGTACTGACGCGATGCACGGGGCTGGCGCGACACTCCACTGCACCGACTCGTGCGCGCTGGGCGGCTCGCGGCAGCGACCGCTTCGAACGCATGCGGGCGCGCGCGGGCGTGGCGCGGGTCGTGCTGACCCGCACCCCAGAGCGCGCAGGCTGGGCCGTCGGGATGCGCCCAGCGTCTGGCCGCAGGGCGTCGTCGTGCGTGGCGTGAGGTGGCTCCGCGGCGTCGTCCGCCGCATGGCCGCGGGGGTCGGCCGCGCGCCCGGCGGGACGCCCGGCGGGGCGCCCGGTGAGGGCCGCGCAGGCGCGCCCCCGGGCGGAGTTCGAGGCGCGGGCGGGGGCGGCCCAGCGCTCCGGCCCCCCGGGCCCGCCAGGCGGGCCGGTGCGCCCTTGGCCCGGGATCCGCCCCCAGTTTCTGTCGGACTCAATGGGAGCCGCCAGGTCCCCGTCGCCCTGCGACGCTGTCCGCCCGCCCAGGCACGGTGCCGCGCCACAGCCGTCCTCGGCCGGAGGTAAGGTGCGCACACCCCGGCGCCAACGCGGGGGCGCATCGCCAGGATCTCTTGCTCGTGTCCGCCCAACAGCCTGGCCTTGCCTGCCACCAAGACGATGAACTCTGGCGCCTGCTCGACGCCGCGCTGTTGACCCTACGCGAAGACCCCGTCGCGTTCGGCCGGTCGGATGAGATGCGCCGCGCGACGCGAATCAACGAACTCGCAGCGGCCTCTCGCCTCCGCTCGGGCCGCGTCTTCGACTGGAAGGAGGTGTTGGATGACCGAGGGGCGTGCGTCGACAGGTATCTCTTCGTGAACCACCCCGGACGAGGTCCAGCCGCCTCGATCCTGCTGTGGTCGTCGTGGGGCGTGCCTGGCGTCTCAGCGACCTTCCGAAGGGAGGCAGAGGAGAACCTCTCGGCCTGGCTTCGCGAGCGGGTGTTCGATCTGGGCACTCCTCCCGGCGCAGACTGGTACACGCTGGGCGTCTTCCGAGGGCAGGTCGTGACGACGCGTGGCGAACAGGCTGAGGAACACGATCGGGTGCAGACGCTCGCGCATGAGCTGCGGGCGGCGGCTGCCGAAGCACGATTGACCTCGTGGGACGCGGACGACGCCCAGGTCGGCCGTGCCGTCGTCGCCCGGCTCGCATCGGTTGGGGGTAGGACGGTCGCGATGCTTGACCAGACGCCCGTCGCCGCAGTGGCGGCCGAGTTGCGATGTCTGCCTGCCCCCAGGGACAAGAATGGCGGGCGCAAGCAGCAGGCGGTGGCGATCGGCGGTGAGCCCGGGTCCCCGGCAACCCAAGCGGACCAGCCCCAGCCACACCCTCCCGCGCCGACCGCCCGCACGCCCGGACTACGGGCCCATCGGAACGGAGCGCCCGCGATCATCGCGCGAGAAGCCAAGAAGAGGGCCCCGCAGTTCGTCCCCTACGCAGACCTCCAGATTGCGATCGAGAAGGAGCGCAAGAAGCCGCTCCAAAACATCGCCG
This sequence comes from Planctomycetota bacterium, assembly GCA_026647295.1. Classification (GTDB taxonomy): domain Bacteria; phylum Planctomycetota; class PLA2; order PLA2; family JAEUHO01; genus JAPKHB01. The sequence goes on from JAPKHB010000300.1 coordinate 1,541, forward strand.
AGGCCGTTGCGCGGGCGATCGAGCACCACGCACCTCACTTGAAGCGCGCGAAGGACCCAGATGGCAATGCGGGGGTGCGCTGGGAGGGGTGACACAGACATAGGAGTTCGAACTCCTATGTCGCTCCTATCTCACTCCTATGTCCCATGTGTCCAGTGGGCGCCGCGGCCGTGATTAACTCGCCCGCATGGCTCCGCAGCACTCCTCCCCGACACGCGACGATTTCGAGCGCCAGGACTTCACGATCGACGAGGTCGCTTCAGCCACGCCCTGTTCGCGCCGGTTCCTTGAGGGCCAGATTGCCGCGGGGCGGTTGCGGGCGCACAAGGTCGGTCGCAAGACTCTGATCCTGCGCGAGGACTGGGAGCAGTGGCTGCGAAGCCGCCCCAAGGAGCCGTCATGAACCCCGTCGCCGGCCCGGGTGCCGCACTGGGTGGCATTCCGGGGCACCTCGCCTCGACGCGCAGCTGCCGTTCGAACGCCAGCATCGCTGGGGGGTGCGCCCTTGGGAGTCGCGTCGCCCACGGCCCACTGGGCCGCAACGAGACCGAGCACCTTGGGCTCGAATCGGCGCTGGCGGCCCGGGAGCAATCGCTCAGCGCGGAGCACTGCGAGGGCCCTCCCCCCAGGGGCGACCTTGAGCGCGCCCCCCCCACGAGCGACGTATGCGGCCCCTCACCCCCCGCGCCGCAGCGTCTCCTGCAGGCCGTCCTCGACCTGGCGGACCTCCTCGGCCCGGTGTTCCCCCTGCGCCCCCGCGGCAAGGCGCCGCTCTTCCCCGCCGCCCACCCGGGGGGGCACCAGTGCCGGGGGGAGTGCGGCCGGACAGGCCACGGGTTCCACGACGGCACGGTCGACCCCGGGCGGATCGAGGCATGGTGGCGGTGCAGCCCCACGGCCAACCTCGGCCTCGTCACGGGCGACCGCTCCGGGTTCGACGTGCTCGACGTGGATCCGCGCCACGGAGGCGATGCGACCTTGGCCGCGCTGGAGGCCGAGCATGGCCCCCTTCCGCCGACGCTCGAGGTCGCCACGGGCTCAGGCGGCCGGCACCTCTACTTCCTCCACCATGAGGGCCTCGCCTGTGCGCAGGGGCGACCTGGAAGGGGCTTGGACGTGAAGGCGGACGGCGGCTACGTCGCCGCGCCCCCCAGTGTCCACCCGAGCGGGGAGCGCTACCGCTGGCTTTCCGGCCGGGGCCCGGGCGAGGTCGGGCTGGCCAAGTGGCCCTCCTGGCTCCTCGCGCTCCTGGCCCCGCTGGCGCGCACGGTGGTCGCCTCCCCGGCGCATGTGCGCGTCCGCGAGGGCGGGGCGAGCCGCTTCGGGCGCTCGGTCCTTCGCCGCGCCGTCGAGGCGATCCAGGCCGCTGCGGAGGGAGAGGGCCACGACACGTTCCGCGCGCGTGCGCGGACCGTCGCGGGCTACGTGGCCTCGGGCGAGATCGATCTCGACCTGGCCTACGACGCGCTGGAGGCCGCAGGCCTGTCCCGTGGCGCCGACCCGCGGGAGGTCGCCTCAACCCTGGCCTGGGCCTTCGCGGACGGCCTCGATCGCCCGCTCGCGCCGAGGAGCCGGTGATGCCGGCCCCCGATCACGTTCGCGACCAGTTCCACCAGGCGGCCCAGGCCGCCAAGGTGCCCCTCGTGTGGCGCAGCTGCGCCGAGATCCTCGCGGCCTGCGAGGTCAAGCCGCGCGAGTGGCTGGTCGAGGAACTGATCCCGTTCGGCGCCGCCGTCATCGTCGTGGGCATCGCCAAGCGGGCCGGGAAGAGCACGTTCCTGTGGAGCCTGTGCGCCGCAGCCGAGCTCGGGACCCCCTTCCTCGGACGCGTGCCCCCCAGGACCGGCGCCGTGATCGCCTCTGAGGAAGGCGACCACGACCTGGCCAAGAAGATCCGGCTGTTCGGGCTCGAGGGCTCGCGCGCCGCGGTCCTCTCCCGGGGGGCGCTCTCCGGCCTCCCCGACTGGGAGGACCTCGTGCGCGAGGCGAGCGCGAAGGCCCGCTCGCTCGGGCACCGGATCCTCGGCATCGACACCTTCTCGCACTGGAGCGGGATCGAGGAGAACGATGCCAAGGCCATGCAGGCCGCACTCCGGCCCGTCCAGGAGGCGGCCGACGCCGGGCTCGCCGTCGTGATCGTGCATCACCCGGGCAAGGTCGAGGACCGGGCCGGCGGCATGGCGGCCCGCGGCTCCTCGGCCCTGCCCGCCGCGGTCGAGGGCACGATCGAGATCCGCTACGCCGCCGACCAGGCCCACCCCAACCGCCGCCGGCTCTACATGGAACTGCGGGACGCGGGCGTCAGGGACCTGCTGGTGGACCTCGTGGAGGGGAGCCCCGAGGCCGGGACGCCCGCGACCTACGCCCTGGTGGGGGAGGCCAACAGGGTGCAGTCGGAGGACCTGGACGGGGAGATCCTGCGGTGGCTGCGCGAGCACCCGGGGTGGCACCGGCGAGACGACGTCACGACGGCCATGCGGAAGCGCACCGAGGACATGAAGGCGGCTCTCCCGAGGCTTCACCGTGCCCATCGCATCGCCCGGTCGGGGAAGGGATGCAAGGGCAGCCCGTACCTCTACGGGGCCCTGGGCACGATGCCGCCGAAGGACCCCGCGCCCCCTTTGGAGACCCCTTCAGGGTTTCCGGTCCCCGACGAAAAGATTCAGGTCCCGGGACCGGAATGCACGGTGGGGTCGGATTCTGGTCCCCGTGGTGGTGGGGTTCCCGTAGGGAACCCCCACCCGGGACCGGAACCCGAACCCCGTGCGGTGACCGGCACCGAGGAAGACGCCTGTCGCCGGGGACCGGGACCGGAAAGCGGACCGACCTCCCCGCCGGCTTCCCCGTTGGCGCCGCCGACCTGCCCTGCCTGCCGCAGCCAGGACCACTGGCGCAACCACCACGGCGCCCGGTTCTGCCGGACCTGCCATCCGCCGGCGCCGGGAGTGGAGGTGCCCCATGCGTGACCCCGACCGCCAGGTGGATGCCGCCCCCCGCCTCCTGCGCCTCGCCGAGGTCGCCGAGCGCGTGGGCGTGAGCTATCGCACGGTCCAGGCCTGGGTCG
>JAPKHB010000301.1 GCA_026647295.1 Planctomycetota bacterium
CCCCCTCGACCAGGTCGCCGTCGGCGACCGGCTGCGCGTGCGCCCGGGCGAAGCGGTGCCCGTGGACGGGGAGGTGCGCGCGACACGCCGCCGCTACCTGCCGGGCACGGCGATCCTGGAGACCGTGTTCGAGACCGAGACCGGCAAGGCGACGCTCACCGATTTCATGCCGTTCACCGACGACCCCGCCACGGTCGAGGTCGTGCGCCTCGTGCGCGGCGTCGAGAGTGCCACGGCACCGATGTTGTGCAGCGTCCCTAAGCGCGCATCCGGCGAGCCAGGATCGACGATGGCTCCGAGCCCCCGACCGGCATACGCCTGCTCAACCTTCTGCGTGATGGCCCGAGCCTGCCAGACGAGGTGACGTAGCGCGTCGGAGAATGACTTGAGGTACTCGACCCGACCAGCATCGACCATGGTGTTCACGCGCCCCGCGAAATGGCCAGTGTAGCGCACCGGCCTGACTACGCAACCGCCTCCGCGACGTCCTCACCGACGCCCTGGTCCAGCGCCTGTGCGAGCGCGAGGGGGCCACGGTGGTGAGCGCCGGCGGCGTGGCCAACGGGGACCGGCCCGAGGACCAGCTCATGCGCTCCATCGTGGCCGCCATGGCCGCCTACGAACGCGCGCTCATCGGGACCCGGACCCGGGCGGCCTTGGCCGTCAAGAAGGCCCGGGGCGAGCGCGTGGGCGGCGTCCCCTACGGCTACCGGGTCGGGCCCGCTGGCCGGCTCGAGGCGGACCCGGGCGAGCAGGCGACCGTCGCCCGGGCCCGGGAGCTACGGGCAAAGGGGGCGTCGCTTCGGGAGGTTGCCCGCCGGCTCCTCGCCGAGGGCCACCGCCCGCGCAAGGGCCGGGGGTGGCACGTGCAGGTGGTGGGACGGCTGCTCGCGGAACGCGCCGCGGCGGCCGGCGCCCCCCGTCCGACGCCGCAGCGGTGACGAGCCGGCCGTGCATGGAGCCCCCGGCGCCCTTCAGGACGCGCTGCTACCATTCGGGGATGGCGATGAGACGGAGGCGGCGAGGAACACGAGGGCAGGGGCCGGCCTCGGGGAAGCCCGCGCCGGCCGCGCGACCGCGCGCCCGGAGCGGCACGGTGCGGTGCCGCCTGTGCGGCCAGGCGTTTCGCGCCGTCACGCCGATGCACCTTCGCCGCATCCACGGCTTTCGCGGCCCGCACCCGATCCGGACCTACAAGCGACGCTTCGGGCTCCGCGTCGCGGTGAGCGCGGAGACCCGGCGGCTCGTGACGCGAGCCCGGCGTCGCCAGGTCCGGCGCCACCCGTCGCAGCGGCTCTGGACGCCGTCGCTCTTCCGCGCAGAGTTGCGACGCATGGTCCGGGAGGGCGAGGGGCTCGCCGAGTCGCAGGTGTCCCACGCCCTTTACGCGGCGGGCAGACGACTGTACGGCAACTGGGACGCGGCGCTGCGGGCCGCCGGGATCGACCGGCAAGAGCACGAGGTTGCCCGTCGGTGGAGCCGTGAGCGCCTCATCGCGGCCATCAGGGATCTCGCCCGACGCGGGGGCCGGCATGCGCTTGCGGGCATGGCCCAGAAGGACGCGAGCCTCTACGACGCCGCCCGACGGCGGTTCGGGAACTGGGACAAGGCGGTGATCGCGGCAGGGTGTCAATCCCAGAGACGCCCCGCGTCGAGGCGCCGGTGGACACTGGACGTCGCCCGCCGCTGGGTGCGGCAGCGGCTGCGGGAGGGCCGGTCGGTGGCCAGCGCCGACGTTCCGCTCGGCCTTCTTGATCGGGTGAGGTGCGACACGGGCGAGGGATGGGGTGCGTTCCTGGAGCAGCTTGGGCATCGCCCGGAGGGGTCCGCGAGGCGTTCGGCCTGGACGAAGGCCAAAGTCCGTCGGATCCTGCGCGCGCGATGCAACGCGGGGCTCTCCATGTCCGCGCGTGCTGTGGACGGTGACGCCCCGCGCCTGCGAGCCGAGGCGCGCCGGTGGTTCGGATCCTGGCGAAAGGCCCTTTCGGCTGCCCTGGGCGGCAGTGGGAGCGCCCTCCGGCGGCCCGCTCCCTGACTGCCCCCCCCTCGTCGAGCGCTCGCCCTCCCACGGGCACACGGGCTCGGACACCAGCGCGTGCACGCGTGCTGCGATACAGCCCTTCCTACGCCTCACCCCCTGGGCCGCCGCCGCCCAGACCCGCCTCCTCTCCTGGCACGAGGACCAGGGCATCTCGGGCGGGGCCGAGCTCGAACGGCGCCCCGGCCTCGTGGCGGCGCTGGACGCGCTCCGGGACCAGGGGGCCGGCGTCCTGGTGGTCGCCCGCCGCGACCGCCTGGCGCGTGACGTCCTCACCGACGCCCTGGTCCAGCGCCTGTGCGAGCGCGAGGGGGCCACGGTGGTGAGCGCCGACGGCGTGGCCAACGGGGACCAAGGACTCGGCATCGAGCTCGTTAGAGGGTTGTACGAGGGGAGGATGGTCCGCGGGTGGGACCCAGGACGGCACGCACTCCGCGACTTGGGATCGGAGTAGGCCGGATCGTCGTGCGGCGCGCGCGGGCGCTCCGGTTCCGAGGGCGCGTCGCTGCGGGCTATCGGGCGGCGGCTGCTGGCGGAGGGCCCCCGTCGAGCGGGTCCCGGGTCCAGACCGGGGAGAGGCCCTGGGGCTCCGCGAGCGCGCCGCGGTAGCCCGCCCAGGCGTTCAGGTCCGGCGCGCGGGCGCTCACGGGGCGCCCTCCGGGGGCGGCGCCGGCGCCCTGCGGCGCGGGGGCGGGGGCCCGAGGCCCGGGGCCGCGGGGTCCGGGTCCTTGAGCCCCGCCGCCACGTCGGCCACGTCCGGAAGCAGCCGGCCCAGGCGGTCCAGGGCCTCGATCGCCCCGTAGGGGAGCAGGGCGGCCACGGGGCGGCCGCGGCGGGTCAGGACGATTCGCTCCCCGTCCTGCTCGACGGCCCGGACCAGGGCCGCGAGGTCCCGCTGGGCGGCCTTGAGGGCGACCCGGATCACGTCCGGCCCCCTCTCGGTACAGACCTCGGAGGCCGATTTTCCGGGCTCTCCGGGCGGTTTTGGGCGGGAGCCGAAACCCGTGAAAATCTGCACGGTCCCCGCGGGCCGCTCGGGGCGCCGAGTGCGTGAGAGTCCGCAGGCCCCCCCTCCCCCCGGCGCTCGGCCGCGCTCTTCCGCGCGTGGCAGGCGGTGCATGTGGGGGCGAGGTTGGCCCGGTCGAACGCGAGCTCGGGGGCCCTGGCCACGGGGACGACGTGGTCCACCTGCGTGGCGGGCTCGGTCAGGCCGACGCGCGCGCACTCCCGGCACACGGGCTCGTCCCGCAGCGCCTGCGCCCGGACGGCCTGCCACCGGGCGGACCCGTGGATCCGGGCCACGACCGGGTCGCGGCGGGCACGGTTGTACTCCCGGTCCGCGTGGCGACGGCTACGGAGGATCCCAGCGAGCGTGCGCGGCTTCGAAGGCATCGGTGCCTCGGCTCGCGCCGGCTGGGATCAGCGCAAGCCGAGACTACCACGACGAGGCGCCTACGCGCGCTTCATCTCCTTGCCACAGCAGCAGCGAGGCGCTCGCGGATGCTCTGCCGGGCACTTCTCGGCGCTCTTCGTTACCCGGATCTCGCACCCGCACGCGGGGTCCGGACAGCGATAGGTTTCGCCGGTCTTGAGGGGTTCAGCCAAGTTCCCCTCCTACCGCTTGCCCTGGCAGCACGGCGGAACGGTCTCGTCCTGCGCGGCGCCCGAGTTGAGGGGGCACTGGTCTGCGCACACCAGCTCGCCCGTGAGCGGGCACTCGATCAGCCCGGGGCAGTCCGCCCGAGCCGGGTCCTTGGCGGGGGCGTCCGCGTTTGCGCCAGCCCCGGCAATGGCCACGCCGGCGCCGACCAGGGCCACGATGGCCAACGTGATGATGGCGGTTCGCATGAGGTTCTCCTTGGGTGGGTACGGGGATTCTGGGCTGTCCGTGAGGGTAAGACGCTCTGCACCTAGGTACAGGGTTCCGAGAATTTCAGAGGCCTCATGCCGAGACCCCACCCTCGTCCATCGCATCGAGGATCGGACACTCCTCGACTGGTCCTCGGCCGCGGCACCGGTTCGCCAGGCGGGCTAGGGCCGCCTCCATCCGCCGGAGCGTCTCGATCTTGGATTGGATCTCGGAGACCTTCTCGCGAGTACGACCGCGGATGTCCGCGCAGCTCACGCCTGGACGCATCCGCAGGTCGAGCAGCGCCCGGATCTCACGGAGCGTGAACCCGAGGGGCTGCGCCTGCCTGATGAATGGCAGGCGCCGGAGCGTGTCGGGCGGAAACATGCGATAGCCCGAGGTCGTCCTGGGCGGCTTCGGGATCAGCCCACGCCGCTCGTAGTAGCGGATCGTCTGCTGATTCACGCCGGCTGCCTGCGAGAGGGCGTGCGAGGTGAGCGAGTCCATGCGTCCAATCGTACGCCCTGTGTCTAGGTACAGGGTCAAGCCCTGCCCGAGAGCCTCGCCGTCGTCAGGCCACGTCCCCCTCGAACAGCAAGGTCCCATCCCGGTCCCGGAGCGTCACCCGCACGACCTCGTCCTCGGCGAGACGCCTCGTCCTTGCTGGGTTATCCTGCG
>JAPKHB010000302.1 GCA_026647295.1 Planctomycetota bacterium
CGAATATCGGAGGGACCAATCTCATTGTCGCGAATGCCACATCCACCAATCTCTTCTCAACAAACGGGGTATTCACCAATGTTACAAGTACGAATATCGATACGACCACCCTTGATACCGTTCTCCTCGCCTTCACGACAGGCACAGGAGTTGACCTTACCCTTACAGGGGTTCTGAACGGCGCCACCGGAACCTTCTCCTATCTCTCACTTGGCGCCGGGCGCGTGAGTGCGCGGGGCGAGGGCCGCCTGGGCACGCTGGACGCGCAGCGCCTCGACCTGGTCGGCCTCCTGGACGGCAAGGCCGGGCGCCTGCGGGTGCTGCGCGCGGAGACCCCAGGCGAGGAACTCACGCTGGCGCTCTGGGTGCCCGGCGCGGAACCCGACGCCTACGACGCCGCCTTCGAGCAGGTCGCCCGCTCCGTGCGCAGCGCCGCGGGGGCCCCGCCGGACGCCGGAGCGCGCGTGGCCGGATCCGGCTGGGAGGTGCACCTTCCCGCCGGGGCCGTCGTCACCTCCCAGCGCCCCGAGGGCTTCACCGCCACCGACGGCGCGCTGCAGATCCACTTCCTCCGCGCCCCGCGCACGGCCGCGACGACCGACGCGCTGGCGGCCGACTTCCTCGCCCAGGCCCGCCAAGGCAGCCCGGGGCTGACGTTGCGCCGGCGGGCGACCGCGCGGGTGGCCGGGGCCGAGGCCTTGCTGCTGGTCCTGGAGGACGGGCCGGCGCAGGGGGCGGGCGGGGAGCGTTCCGAGGCGCGCGCCTGGCTGCAGGTGCGGGCGGCCCACGAGGTCGTGCTGGTGGCCGAGTACCCGGCGGCCGAGCGCAGCGCCCGCGTGCCCCAGCTCGACCGCCTGCTCGCTTCCCTGGTGCTGGACGGCGAGGGGGGCCAGGCGCCGCCTCCCGCCGAGCCCCCGCCGGCGGGGGCCGACCCCGCGGCCCCGCCCCCGCCGGCCGAACCCCTGGAGACCCGCCTCGGGCCCCGGGGCCACTTCCTGCTGCCGGTGCCCCGGCGCTGGACCGTGCGGGAGGAGGTCAGGGACCTGCTCGCCGTCTCGCCCGACGGCCGGGCGGCGTTGCGGGCCCACTCCGACGCCGGGAGCAACCGGCGGCCCGAAGCGGTCCGCGACCAGTTGTTGAGCTCCCTGGCCGTGGCCTCGGGGGGCCTGGAGGTGCTCCGAGAGGCCACCCTGCCCGTCCCGGGGGCCTTCGACGCCCGGATCGTGCAGGTGCGCCACCGGGTGGGCGAGGAGACCTGGGTGCGGACGCTGGTGGTGACCTTCACGAAGGCCCGGCGGCACTGGCTGTGGTTGAGCGTGCGCGAGGACGCCCGCCCGGACCTGGAGGGGACCTTCGCCGCCGTGCTGGACGGCTACCGCCCGCGGGACTGACCCCTGCCCCCCGGGGCGCCGCCGGGGTACACTGCCGCTGGGCGCTCGGGGCACGGCCGGCCGGATCCGGGAGCAAGCATGGATCAGCGCAGCCTTCAGAGCGGACCGCGGTCGGAGCCGTCGGGAGGGCCGTGCTGCCGCGGCGCGCCCCGGCGGGGGGCCCGGGGCCTTGGCCTCTCGCTCGCCGCCCTGCTCCTGCTCGCCGCCTGCGGCGGGGGCGGCGGCGGCGGCTCGGACGCGCCGGCCTTCTTCCTCCAGTCCTCGACGCCGGCCCACGGCGCCATCGGGGTGGCGGTGGACGTGACCGTGCGGGCCGTGTTCAGCCTTCCCGTCGACCCTGCCAGCGTGGGCACCGACGCACTCACGGTCTCGGGCGCGGGGCAGGGCGTGCTGCCCGGCCTCTGCCAACTCCTCGACGACGGCGAGGGCCGCACCCTGGAGTGGAGCGGCGCCCAACTCCTCGCCCCGGGGCGGCTGCACACCGCGCGCACCTCGCTCACCCTGCGTTCGACGACAGGCCAGGCGCTGCCCCAGGCGGCGCTGTTCAGCTTCCAGACCGTCTTCAACTCCCCGCCGCTCGACCTGCCGCTGGCGACCCAACTCGGGCAGACCAACGGCGAACTCCACACGGGCCGCGCAGCGCACCAGGCGACCCTGCTCTTCGACGGCCGGGTGCTGATCACGGGGGGCTTTGCGCAGGGGACGACGCCGGCGGAGACGAGCGAGCTGTACGTGCCGCAGACGGGCCTCTTCGTCGAGACCGGCCAGAGCCCGGGGGTGGCCCGCGCCTCCCACACGGCGACGCGGCTGGCCGACGGGCGCGTGCTGGTGGCGGGCGGCTGGGTCGAGACGACCCCCGGCGTCCTCTCGGCCGCCGAGAGCGCCGAGATCTACGACCCCGCCGCCGGCACCTGGACCGCGGTCGGGCCGCTGCGCACCGCCCGGGCCGAGCACGCGGCCCTGCTGCTGCCCGACGGCCGGGTGCTGCTCACCGGCGGCAGCCAACTTTCCGACGAGGGGCTGGTGGACCTGGACGACGCCGAACTCTTCGACCCGGGGACGCTCACCTTCAGCACCCACCCCAACCGCATGCTGCACACGCGCGCCGCGCACGTGATGGTGCGCCTGGGCAACGGGCGCATCCTGCTCGCCGGCGGGAGCTTCGGCGACCTGCGGGCGGAGTGGTACGACCCGGTCACGGGCACCTTCGCGGCGCTCACGCCGGCGGCGCAGGACGGGCCGCGCTTTGGGGCGATGGGGGCCGTCTTCGCCGACGGCGATGCCGCGGTGGCCGGGGGCGACGCGATCGGAACCGTGCTCCATTGCTTCACGGCCTTTGCGCGGATGCAGAACACGGGCAGCGGGTTGAGCCGCCCGCGGGCCTACGGCAGCGCGACGCCCATCGCCCCCGACCAGATCCTCGTCGCCGGCGGCATCGACTTCTCCCGCGGCGGCTTCCTCGAGGCCTCCTGCGACGCGCTCGTGCGCGGCGGGCTGGGCGGCAGCCGCACCTTCGTCACCGAGGTGCGCTTCCCGCACGGGCTCGCCCAGCACACCGCCACCGTGCTCGCCTCGGGCGACGTCCTGTTCTGCGGGGGCGTGAACGAGGACGGCTTCCAGGCCAACCACCGGGAAGCCTTCCTCCTCGACCTGACCCCCTGACGCCCCAGGGTATCGGTTCACCCCCCTCGACGTCGCGGGGTGCGTCCGGCGCGGGAGCCCGCACTTCGATTGCGGGATCCGGCCCTTTTCCCAGGCCATCGGCGCGCCCTCGGGGTGCGCCGTACGTCGGAACCTCCTACCCCCGAACGCCCACGTCGCTGAAGATGCCCGGGGGGGCCAGCACGTGGCCCCCCGTGGGGGCCAGGGCGAGGCGCTCGGCGCTCAACTGGCCGCAGCCCATGCCCTCGCGCTTGCCCCCGCTGTAGCGGACCTTGACCGGGCAGCCCAGGCGGCGCAGCCGGGTGGTGAAGTCCTTGACCTCGCGCCAGGTGGGGGCGCGAAAGTCGGGGCCGGCGTCGTTGTACGGGATCACGTTGAGGATGTAGCGCAGGCCCCCGAGTTCGCGTTCGAGGGCGTCCACCTGGGCCTCGTCCATGTTCACGCCCGGGATCGCGACGTACTGGAGCGTGATCCAGCGCCGCGGCCGCCGCGCCGCCAGTTCGCGCAGCGCCGCGACCAAGTCGGGGATCGGGTACACCCGGGCGATCGGCATCAGGCGTTCGCGCGTCTCCTGCACGGCCGAGTGGAGCGAGACGTGAAGGCGCCAGGGCTGGCCCTCGCGGGCAAAGCGCAGGATCTGGGGCACGAGCCCCGCGGTGGACAGCGTGATGCGCCGGGGCGAGATCGAGGCCCCGCGCCGATCGGCCAGCAGCCGCGCCGCGTGGACCACGCCGTCGTAGTTGTGCAGCGGCTCCCCCTGGCCCATGAACACCACGTCGGAGGCGCGCACCCCCGCGGCCCGCGCCGAGCGGCGCGCGGACTCGACGATCTCGCCGGGCGCCAGGTCGCGGCGAAGGCCGAGCCGGCCCGTCGCGCAGAAGGCGCAGCGCAAGGCGCAGCCGGCCTGCGAGGACAGGCACAGGGTGCGCGTCTTGAGGTTGCGCAGCAGGACGGTCTCGATGGCCTCGCCGTCGGCGAGCCGCCAGAGGAACTTCCGGGTGCCGTCGGCCGCGATCCGCTCCCCGGCGGCCGAAAGCCGCGGGCCGAAGGCCAGGCGCGCCGCGAGCCGGTGGCGCAGCGTGGCCTTGAGGCCGAGGTCCTCCCAGGCGAGCGCCCCGTGCTGGTGGACGCGGCGGAAGAGGCGTTCGGCCAGGGCCGTCGGGTGGCGCAGCCCCGCGGCCGCCAGGATCCCGCCCAGCGCGTCGGGAAGCACTTCGCCCAGGTGCGGGAGGGTCATCGGGTCAGGGTAGCGCGGGTGGCTCCCGCGGCCCCGCCCCGGGCGCGTCGCTGGGCCGCCACAGGCCGGCGAGCGGCTGCGCCTGCGGCGGGCCGAGCCCGCTCCAGGCGGCGGCGGACAGGCGCACCCAGGCCACGGCCGCCGTGGGGAAGGGCTCCGCGCGGCCCGTGATTCGGGCCACGAGGTACTCCAGGCCCGGGTTGTGGGCCACCAGGAGCAGCGGCGAGGGCGCGCCGGGCGTGGCCCGCACCCGCGCCCACAACGCC
>JAPKHB010000303.1 GCA_026647295.1 Planctomycetota bacterium
GGGTAGTAGAGGGCGGTGCCGCCGAACCAGCCGGTCATCGTCGCCGGATCGTCGAGCGAGGCGAGGGTCTCGTAGCGGTAGCGGGTGCGGATCTTGGTCAGCTCGTCGTCGGCGACCCGCTCGTCGCGCAGCCCGCCGACCAGATCCGGATCGGGAAGCGCTTCCTCGCGGCGATCTCGGGGAGAACCTCCTCCGCGAGGGCCTCGAACACCTGCGGGTCGCGGAAGAACCAGGTCTCGTGGTTGAGGAGCGTCTCGACGATCTCCCGCAGGAGAACGCCCGTGGAGTCCGCCTCCACATGGTCGAGGAGCCCGCGCAGCGACCCGCCGTGCGCCCGCGCGAGCGGCGCGAACGCGAGCCCGGGGCGCACGCGGCCATGATAGCCGGCCCGCCGGGGCCCCAACCGCCCGGCGGCCGGGCCGCGCCCGCCCGGGTCCCCGCCCGGCGTCGGTGCGGCGGCGCCCCCCCCGGCGGCGGTCAGAAGGCGAAGTGGGCGAAGGCCTTGTTGGCCTCGGCCTGCTTGTGCGCGTTCTCGCGCTTCATCACGGCCCCGCCCTCGCGGTTGTAGGCCGCGAGCAGTTCCTCGGCGAGGGCCTTGACCATCGGGCGGCCCTTGCGGCCGCGGGCCGCCTCCAGGATCCAGCGGTAGGCCAGCGCCCGCTGGCGCTTGGGCCCCACCTCGACGGGCACCTGGTAGTTGGCGCCCCCGACGCGCTTGCTGCGCACCTCGACCATCGGACGCACGTTGTCGACCGCCGTCCGGAACACGTCGATCGGATCGCGCTCCTTGATCCGGTCCCCCACCAGCTTGAGCGCCCGGTAGAAGATGCCCTCGGCCTTGGAACGCTTGCCGTCGTACATGAGGCACGAGATGAACTTCGCCACGTCCATGTCCCCGAAGACCGGGTCGGGCTTGAGGTGGCGCTCGAAGCTCGTGAAGTACTTGCCGGCCATGACCTACTTCCCCTTCTTCACGCCGTACTTCGAGCGCTGCTGCTTGCGCCCGTCCACGCCGGCGCAGTCCAGCGCCCCGCGGATGATGTGGTAGCGGACGCCCGGCAGGTCGCGCACGCGGCCGCCGCGGATGAGCACGATGCTGTGCTCCTGGAGGTTGTGGCCCTCCCCCGGGATGTAGGCCGTCACCTCGCGCCCGTTGGACAGCCGCACGCGCGCGATCTTGCGCAGCGCCGAGTTCGGCTTCTTGGGGGTCTGCGTCTTGACCGCGAGGCACACGCCCCGCTTCTGGGGACAGGACTGCAGGACCGGCGACTTGCTCTTGCGGCGCTGGAGCCGTCGTCCCTGGCGCACGAGCTGGTTGATGGTCGGCATGATCGGCGAAGGTCTCGCTGGGGGGATCCGGTGGGGGGGGGTGGCGCGGACCGGGCGGGGCCGGCCAAGGCAGCCCGAGAGGGTACCCCGGAGGCCCTCTCCGGCGCAGGAAAGCAGGGGGCCGGGGGGCCCGGGCGGGCCCGGGCGGGCCCCGGTCGGGCTATCCGCCCGCCGCGCCCTCGTCCCCCGCGCCGGCGCCCAGGCCCGACTCCGAGAGGCCGCCCAGCAGGTCCTTGAGCTCCTGCAGGGCCTCCAGGTCCTCGGGCATCTCGGCGAAGCCGGCCACGCTCTCTTCGAGGGGGATGTTCTTGTGCACGCGGGTCTTGAGATACTTGCGGTACCCCGTCCCGGCCGGGATCAGGTGGCCCAGGATCACGTTCTCCTTGAGGCCCACCAGGTGGTCGACCCGCCCGGCCAGGGCCGCCTGGGAGAGGACCTTCGTCGTCTCCTGGAAGGAGGCCGCCGAGATGAAGGACTCGCTCTGCAGCGAGGCCTTCGTGATGCCCAGGAGGAGCGGCTCGGCCTTGGCCGGCTTGCCGCCGGCCTCGATGACCCGCTTGTTGCGGCGCCGGAAGCGGAACTTGTCAACGACGGCGCCCGGGAGCAGGTCCGTGTCGCCCGGGTCCCCCACCCGCACCTTGCGCAGCATCTGCGCGATGATGATCTCGTGGTGCTTGTCGTCGATGGTGACGTTCTGGCTCCGGTACACGTTCTGCACCTCCTTGAGGAGGTAGTCCTGCAGCGCCTCGATCCCGGAGATGCGCAGGATGTCGTGCGGGACCAGCGGCCCGTCCACGAGCGCCTCCCCGGCGCGGACCCGGTCGCCCGAGTGCACGCGCAGGTGCTTGCCGTGAGGCACCAGGTGCTCGACCACCTGACCGCCCTCGGACTTGACGAGGATCGTGCGCTTGCCCCGCCGCTTGTCGCCCAGCTCCACCACGCCGTCGATCTCCGCCAGCGTCGCGGGCTCCTTGGGCGTGCGGGCCTCGTACACCTCGGTCACGCGCGGCAGGCCGCCCACGATGTCCTGGGTGCCGCTGATCTCGCGCGGGGTCTTGGCCAGCAGCGCGCCGGCCGTGACCACCTGCCCGGGCTCCACCTCGAGGTGGGCCTTCTCCGGGATCGGATAGAGCGCGATCGGCGTGCCCTTGGCGTCCTCGATGATGATCTGCGGGTGCAGGTCGCCCTTGTGCTCCATGACCACGCGGCGGCGCACGCCGGAGCCGACGTCCACCTCCTCGCGCATCGTCTTGCCCTCGACGATGTCGTCGAAGCGCACCTTGCCCTCGCGCTCGGCCAGGATCGGCACGTTGAAGGGGTCCCAGGTGAAGAGGACCTTCTTCTCCTTCACGGCCTCGCCGTCCTTCACCTGGAGCACGCCGCCCAGCGGGACCGCGTGGCGGTCGACCTCGCGCTCGCGCGAGTCCACGAGCACGATCTCGCCGTGGCGGCTGATCGACACCGTCTCGCCCGAATCACGCTGGACGATGTTGAGACCCTGGAAGCGGACGGTCCCCGAGCTGCTCGCCCGGACCTCCGACTCCTCCACGCCGCGCGTCGCCGTGCCCCCGATGTGGAAGGTCCGCATCGTGAGCTGGGTGCCCGGCTCGCCGATCGACTGGGCCGCGATGATCCCGACCGCGAGGCCCTCCTCCACGATCCGGCCCCGCGACAGGTCCATGCCGTAGCAGAGCTGGCAGATGCCCGTGGGCGACTCGCAGACGAGCGGCGAGCGCACCCGCACCTTCTCGTAGCCCATCTCCTCGATGCGGCGCGCGATCTCCTCGGTGATCACCTCGTTCTCGCGCACCACCACCTCGTCGGTCACCACGTCGATGATCGTGTCGCGGGCGACGCGCCCGAGGATGGCCTGGGCGAGGGAGACCTCGAGCTTGTCGCCCTTGTAGATCACACCCTTGCTGATGCCGTTCAGGGTCTCGCAGTCGTGCGTGCCGACCACGACGTTCTGGGCCACGTCGCTCAACTTGCGGGTCAGGTACCCGGAGTCGGCCGTCTTGAGGGCCGTGTCGGCCAGCCCCTTGCGGGCGCCGTGCGTGGAGGAGAAGTACTCCAGCACGTGGAGCCCCTCCCGGAAGTTGGCCTTGATCGGCGTCTCGATGATCCGGCCGCTCGGCTTGGCCATCAGACCGCGCATCCCGGCGAGCTG
Organism: Planctomycetota bacterium; assembly: GCA_026647295.1. GTDB lineage: Bacteria > Planctomycetota > PLA2 > PLA2 > JAEUHO01 > JAPKHB01. The sequence continues at coordinate 3,497 of JAPKHB010000303.1, forward strand.
GCGGATCTGCTCGACCGAGCCGCGCGCCCCCGAGTCGGCCATCGCGTAGATCGGGTTGAGGTAGGGGCGCCCGTCGCGCGCGTCGGACTTGAGCGCCTGCATCATCACGCGGCCGACGTCCTCGCGCGCCCGCGTCCACGTGTCGATGATCTTGGAGTAGCGCTCGCCCCGGGTGATCTCGCCCCGGCGCAGGTGCTTCTCGATCCGGGCCACCTCCTCCTCGGCCTGCCCGATGATCGCGCGCTTCTCGTCCGGGACGCGCATGTCGTTCTTGCCGAACGAGAGGCCGGCCCGCGTGGCGGACTTGTAGCCGATGTCCTTGATGTCGTCCAGGAGCCGGAGCGTGCTGCTCTTGCCGAGCAGCTTGTGGCAGTCGCTGATCAGGCCACCGAGCTTCTTCTTGTTCAACGTGTAGTTGTAGAAGGGCATCCCGAAGGGCAGGATGTCGTTGAAGAGCACGCGGCCCACGGTGGTCTCGATGGTGCCGCCGGCCTCCCAGCGCCCGGGCGCCGTCGCCACGAGGGTGCCCTCCTCGACCCGCAACTTGACGCGGTCGTGGATGCCGAACTTGCCCTCGCTGTACCCGAGGAACACCTCGTTGGAGTGCGCGCACATCGGCACCTTGGCCTGCTGGGTGTCGAAGTCGACGGTCAGGTAGTAGATGCCCAGCACGATGTCCTGCGACGGGGCGATGACCGGGCCGCCGTGGGCGGGCGAGAAGATGTTGTTCGTGCTCAACATCAGCGTGGTGGCCTCGAGCTGCGCCTCGAAGGACAGCGGCAGGTGCACGGCCATCTGGTCGCCGTCGAAGTCGGCGTTGAAGCCGGTGCAGACGAGCGGGTGCAGTCGGATGGCGTTGCCCTCGATGAGCACGGGCTCGAAGGCCTGGATGCCCATGCGGTGGAGCGTCGGGGCGCGGTTGAGGAGCACCGGGTGGGCCCGGGTCACCTCCTCGAGGATGTCCCAGACCTCCTCGTCCTTGCGCTCCAGCATCTTCTTCGCCGACTTGATGGTGTCGGCGTAGCCGAGCTCCTTGAGCCGGCGGATG